>JAJYSF010000014.1 GCA_021793715.1 Actinomycetes bacterium | reverse complement strand
GAGTGCCCCTCGGAGGCCGCGCTCCGGCCCCGCCGAACCCGGGCCGGAGCGCGGCCGAACCGGTGCTCAGCCGTTGACGGCGAAGACGAACCTGTTGTAATCGCCGAACGCGGCCTCGATGTCGGCCTCGGTCAGGTCGAAGCGCCGGATCGTGTACTCGTGCTTGCGGTCGCGCACCGGCCGCGCCAGAGCCTGTTGCAGGTGCTCGCTGTCGGTCTCGCTCCAGCGCGCCCCGAGCTTCTCGTACAGCTCGGGCACATAGCGCTCGGGCGCTGCGTTCAGACGGTGGTAGGGCACATCGACGACCGCGTCCAAGTGGTGCTGGCGCCAGGTGCGGCCCGCCTCGACCGTCTCGGTCATGACTTCGAGCGCGAGCCGACCGAGCGCCGCCCGGTCGAACGATTTGAGGAACAGCGAGTACGACAAGTCCATCAGCGAGCACAGGGACCCCATGACGGTGATCGGATCGCGGTGGGTCCACACGAACGTCGCGTCCGGGAAGACCCGTTTGATGGTGGCCATCTCGGCGAGGTCCAGTGGGTTCTTCAGCACCCAGCGACGGCGGTCGCGGCCGTGTTGGAGGACCTGGAGGACCTCCTTGAGGTACCGGTAGTCGGCGGTCGCGTCGCGTCCGGCCAGCCATTCCCGGTACTGCGGCATCGGACAGTGGTAGAGGACGTGGTAGAGCCCCTGCGGCAGCAGCAGGATGCTCTCCTCCGCCTTGGTCGCCTCGATCGGGTGGATCACCTCGAAGTCCGGGGCCCATTTGGTGACCACATTGGCCTTCTTCGCGATGCCGATGCGGCGGCGTTCGGCCTCGGGGTCGACCGGCAGATCCGGGTACGCCATCTCCCAGCGCAGCGGACCGCGATGGGCGGGCGCCGCGGCGAGAATGCGGTGAGTGAGGGTGGTGGCGGTGCGCGGGAGGCCGACGACGAAGACCGGCCGTTCGATGGGTTCGGCTCCGATTTCAGGATGGCGGCGGTGGAGTTCGCGGATGCGCAGCCGCGTCACCAGGCGCTGCTGCGCGTCGTTGAGGCTGCTGATCCAGCCGATCGGAGTCAGGCCGGGCGCCTGGGCCACACAGTTGAGCAGGAACCGGAAGTCCGCGATCCATGCTTTGTCGCCGTCCTCGGTCTGCACGCCGGCCTTCTTCTCGGCTGCGGCGACCGCCTTGTCCCAGGCGGCGTCGGGGTTGCGCCTGGAATGTGCTACCGGCCAGGTCAGGGCATTGGTGAGGGTCAAGGCGAAGGTGGTGCGGCCCATAGGGTTCGTCCTCTCGGGGGTGACGGGGCTTCCACCGGCATCCTACGGACCCACTCCGGACGGACCGCCGCGAAGGCCGATCGGCGCCCTGACGGCTTCCGCAACGTCGAGGAACGCCCGCGCCCGACGGAAGCCGGGACCTCGCGCGACGGCTCGGCACGGACATCTGGCGAGGGCGCTTTGACCGCCGGACCAGTGGCTCCGGGCACCGAGCGGCCAAAGTTTCGAAGCGGCATCCGGGCGAGTGCAGACCTCGCGGGACGGCTCCGTGACGAGCACGGGCACGAGTCAGACCGATTCGATGCGGCGGGCGCGTGCACCTCCTCCCCCGATGGCGATCGCCACTTCGAGCGTGTGAGCGCCTTCGGTGACGGTGACGAGCGAGCCCTCGCGCACCTGGTGCGCTCCGGTGAGCGCTCCCGTCGCGATCAGCAGGCCCGCACGAAGCGGTTCGCCGCGGGCCGACAGCGTCGATACGGCGAAGGCCAGCGCCGCGTGGACGCCTCCGGGCACACGATCCACACCGCCCTCCACAGGCTCGTCGCCGTCGACGTCCACTGTGACACGGGCATGCGGTATCTCCGCCGCCTCCCGCTCCGGTCCGAGCACGAGACCGGAGTTGATGCCGAAGTCCGCGCACACCGCGGGCGCGCCATGGGAGCGCAGACCGACGATCGGGCTGCTGCACAACTCCACTCCCAAACGCCATCGCACCGGCAGCGTCCGAGCCCATTCCGGGGAGGCCGGGTCGGGGAGCGGCGCGATGTCGCCGCACAGCTCTGCGATCCATTCGACCTCAATGAACGATTCACCGCGGAACAGCGTCACCGGAACGGCGCCCGTCGACTGCTCGGCCACGGAACGAGACCAGACCGGCCCGACGAACCGTCCCGGCGGTTCGCCCGCCGATACTGGGACGAGTCCCACCTTCCAACCGGCGATGCGGTCATCCCACTGCTCGATGGCCAAACGCTGCACCCGGTATGCCGCCACCAGCTCAGGCGGCGCATCGCCTGGGAACTCGTCCAGCCGCATGTCGGCTCGGCGCGCCTCTACGAGGCGATCGGCAAGAAGCGAGTCCTTCATCAAAATGCCCTGTACGCCGTCTTGGTCGTGGTGAAGAACTCGCGCGCGTCGGCGCCCTGCTCTCGTTGACCGTAACTCGATCGCTTGCGTCCGCCGAACGGCACGTGCGGGTCGACGCCCGCAGTCGGAAGGTTGATCGTCACCATGCCCGCCTGCGAGTGCGCCTGGAAGTGCTCGGCGAGTCGAAGCGATGAGGTGCAGATGCCGCTCGTCAAGCCGAAAGGCGAGTCGTTGGCGAGGTGCAGCGCCTCCTCATAATCGGCAGCGGCCGCGACCGTCGCCACCGGGCCGAAGACCTCCTCACAGTTGATGCGGTCGGTAGCGGCGCTCCCCAATACGACGGCCGGCGAGAGGAAATGCCCTCGGGTGGGGCGCTCGACCCGCTCGCCACCGAGGACCTCCCGCCCCAGCTCTCGTGTCTCGGCGAGGAACGCCTCATCGACGGCGAGCTGCTTCTCGTCGACCACCGGGCCGATCTGCGTGGCCGGATCGAGCGCGTGGCCGACTCGCAGCGCGGCGGTCGCCGCCGTGAAACGCTCGACGAACTCGTCGAACACCGGCTCCACCACGATGATGCGGCTCGATGCCGTGCACCGTTGTCCCGTCGAGTAGAACGCGCCCTGCACGGCCACATCGACGGCGATGGCGAGGTCGGCATCGGCCGCCACGACGAGCGGGTTCTTGCCGCCCATTTCGAGTTGCACACGCGCGAAATGAGCGGACGCCTTCTGCAGGACCGATCCACCGACCGCCTGGGAGCCGGTGAAGGTCACCGCGTCCACGCGTTCGTCTTCGGCGAGCACGGTCCCCAGCTCGCGACCGGAACCGACCACCATGTTGAGCACGCCGGCGGGAAGACCGGCCTCCTCCAACGCTTTGACGAGCACGTTCGCGCTCCCGACCACCAGCTCCGCGGGCTTGAGCACGACCGTGTTCCCGTAGGCGAGCGCGGGAGCGACCTTCCACGCCGGGATCGCGATCGGGAAGTTCCACGGGGTGATCGCGGCGACGACGCCGAGCGGTTCCCGGATGACATCGACGATCACGCCCTCGCGGGTCGAAGGGCGGCGTTCACCACCGATGCGCAGTGCCTCACCGGCGAAGAACTGCAGGATCTGTCCCGCGCGCTCCACTTCGCCGATCGCCTCGCCGATCGTCTTGCCCTCTTCGGACGCGAGCAGACGCCCGACGTCCGCGGCCGTGGATCGCAGTCGCGTCCCCGCGGCGTCGAGCACGTCGGCGCGCCGCTGCGGCGATGTGCGCGACCAGTCGCTGAACGCCGCCTTCGCCGCGGCTATCGCTTCACGTGCTTCATCGGGGGTGGCCGTGCCGTAGCGATATACGCATTCGTCGAGGTCCGATGGGTTCCGGCGCTCGCGCGCGTCTCCCAGCCGCCACTCTCCGGCGATATGACTGCCGAAGATGTCCGTGTCGTCGTTCATGAGTCCATCTCTTTCTTCCATCGGAACACCGTTGTCGGGATGTGCGAGGTGAGGTCGATCGCGAGCTCCTGCGCCTCGGCGAGCGGCAGCAGGCCTGCTGCGACCAGTTCGGCCAGTGCCGCCGCGTCCGAGCGCCGCGCCGTGTCGTGGCGGGCCGGGATCGACAGGAAAGCGCGGGTGTCGTCGACGAAGCCCGCCGTGTTGTAGAAACCCGCCGTGTCGGTGACGGCTTCGCGATGACGGCGCATCGCGCTCGGGGTGTCGAGGAACCACCACGGCGCCCCCAGGAACAGTGCAGGGTAGGCGCCCGCGAGCGGGGCGAGCTCTCGGGACCAGAGCGACTCGTCGAGCGTGTAGACGACGCATCGGAAACGTTCCTCGAAACCGAATGCGCCGAGCAGCGGCCGCAGCGCGTTCGCCGCATCGGTCCACATCGGGATGTCAAAGCCCCGGTCCGGCCCGTGAACAGAGGAGACTCTCGGGTCGTAATCGCGTATCGCCCCGGCATGGAGTTGCATGACGAGACCATCCTGCGCCGCGAGCCGCGCCGTCTCGAACAGCATGTGAGCACGGAAGGCGTCGGCGTCGGCCGCTGCGACTTCGGCTCCGGCGCGGGCGGCCGCGAAGATGCGATCGACATCGGCGGCAGGCATCGGCCGGACCTCCATCGTCGGCGAACCGTGGTCGGTCGCCGTCGCCCCTCGGGAGCGGAAGAACTCACGTCGGATCGCGATGGCGGCGATCAGGTCCTCCGCGTCGTCGATGCGTGCGCCGGCCGCCTCCTCGAACTTTCGCACCGACTCGGTCCAGTCGGCGTGCGCCACCTCGAACAGCTTGTCCGGGCGCATCGTAGGAATGACGGCGCCGCGAAGGCCGCTGTCGCGGAGCACGTCGTGATACGCCAGGTCGCTCCACGGTTCATCGGTCGTCGCCAGCACGTCGATGCCGAACCGCTCGAAGAGTGCACGCGGGCGAAACGCCGCGTCGTCGAGGCGCTCGGCGATCGCGTCGAAGATTCGGTCCGCCGACTCCGCTGAGGGCCGCTCATCGACGCCGAGGATCTCGACCAGCTCGTATTCGAGCCAGAGTCTGCTCGGCGTCGCTCGGAACGCGGGCCAGCGGCGGCAGAATTCGCGCCAGACCTCGCGGTCGGATGCTGCGGCCTCGCGCCCCGCCGGGCGCGTCCAGTCGAACAGGTCGAGCGGGACTCCTTGCGAGACCATCAGTCGCGTGATGTAGTGGTCGTCGGTCACCAGCAGCTGCGTTGCGGACCGGAACGGCTCGTCAGCGGCCAGGAGCGCGGGATCGACGTGCCCGTGCAGACTCACGATCGGCAGGTCACGGATCGTCTCGTAGATCTCGCGGGCGAACGAGCGCGTCGTCGGATCGGCGGGGAACAGCCGATCGGGGTCGAGCATGATCTTGGGCGTGTCGGTCACGGCCGGGGCTCCTTTCGACGTTGTCGGGCGATGAGGGCGCACCGTGCCGCCGCTCTCGCCCACACGGGCGAGAGCGGCGGCCATGTCACCTGGCGCATGGCCTCAGATGCTCCCGATGAGTCCGCCATCGATGCGGATGACGCTTCCGGTGATGTAGGACGCCTGCTCGCTCGCGAGGAAGGCGACTGCGGCGCCGTATTCCTCGGGGGTGCCGTATCGGCCGACCGCGATGTCGGCGGAGTTCTCGTCGACGACCTCCTGCAGCGTCCGCTGCTCGCGTTCGGCGCGATCGCGGTCGATTGCGATAGCGCGGTCGGTGGCGATCTTGCCCGGCACGACGATGTTCGCCGTGATCCCCTCGTGTCCGACCTCGTCGGCCAGCGTCTTCGACCAGCCGAGCAGAGCCGGTCGCATCGCGTTGGAGATTCCCAGGTTCGCGATGGGCTCGACGACTCCGAACGACGTGCTGGTGATGACCCGTCCCCAGCGCTGCTCCCTCATGCCCGGGAGCAGGGCGTCGGTCAACGCGAAGACCGGCAGCACCATGCTCTGGAAACTCTCCAGCCAGGCTTCGGGGGCGACCCCTTCGACGGGGCCGGGTGGGGGGCCGCCGGTGTTGTTCACCAGGATGGTCGCGGTGCCGAGCGTGCGCTTGATCTCCTCGACCGCCCGGGCGACGGATTCGAGGTCGGCCAGGTCCATCGCGACGGCGTGCAGTCTGCCCCGTAGGCCTCCGTCCCGGTTCCCCTGATCGGCCACACGCCGTGCGGCCTCGTGGTCGCGGTCGCACACCGCGACCGTCGCGCCCTCGGCGGCGAGGGCGCGGGCGATGCCGCCGCCGATGCCGCCGCCACCACCGACGACGACTGCGATTTTGGACTCAAGACCGAGTTCCAACTGCTTCTCCTTCCTGTGCCGCTCGCAGGATCCGGCGCGCGTCCTCCGCGATGCGCAACATCCGCTCACCGCCCATGAGCAGTTCGATGTGGTGCGAGTAGAGTGCGAGCTCCTCGCGTTCGAGTGCGCTCCGGGCCATCCGCTCCAGTGCGTCGATCTCGCGTTCGAGCCTGTTCGGCAGTTCCGGTTCGCGCCGTCCCGCTTCGAGGGCCTTCGCGAGGATGACGACGATCCCCGAGACGGCGAAAGCGGTGAGGTACTGGTCCGCCCAGGCGGCCACATCGCCGACGCGGCCCGGATCGGGCAGCCGCAGCGACCCGTTCGCGATCCGCTCACGCAGACGCGGGAGCAGATCGGTCCAGGCGGCGAGGGCGGCGTCCTTCTCGGCGAGCAGCGCTTCGACGTTCTCGATGCGGCTCAGGTCCAGGACGCCTTCGGCGGAGGGATCCCATTCGGCGAGGTCGTTCTGGACGGCCATGTGCCACCAGGCGTGCTCGACGCCGTTGGGGATCGTACTGCTGTTGTTGTAGACGAAGCGCCCGGTGTACATCGTCCCGTTGACGATCGGCAGCACTTCGGACAGCATCGCCGCGACATCGGCCGTCTGCTCGGCGTCCAGGGCCTGGTCGACCAGGCCCGTCGTGCGGAGCGACTCGGTGAGCGCTTCCCGCGCGTCGGCGTCGGGGTGCAGTCCCAAGTAGGCGGCGACGGCCAGGTTGACCCGGCTGAAGGTGTTCACGGCCCATAGTCCGTTGACACGTTCCCAGTCGGTCCGCAACAGGATGCCCGAAGCGCCATTGGCCCGTGCGCGATCGAATCGGTACTTGATGTCGTCGGCGACCGCGCAGGGCAGGATGCCCCACCCGTAGTACTGGCCGTGGACGTCGTACTCGACCCACTTGCGCCGGTCGGTCAGGGCCGGCAGCGCCGGGTTGTCGGGCCAGGGCATGTAGTAGTCGCGGGCGTAGGGCTTGACGCAGTAGTCGATGTCCTCGGGCAGGTCCGAGAGGCTTTCGATCACGGCGTCCTGCGCGGCCTTCGAGTAGCTGAACTCGCGGATGACCAGGCGCCGTCCGAATGGACGGACGGCACGGTCGATCGCGGAGACGACCGTGCGGTGCCAGTCGGCCGGCACCGCGTTCCGGCATCCTTCGCACTCGCATCGTTTCGATGCGAGCGTCGCGCGCCCTTCGGGACTGCCCACCGAGACGATGAACCCGGCGAGGTCCACGAAGTCCTCGCACATCTCGCGATAGCGCGTCTCGATGAACTCGGCCCAGAACGGCTCGGTCGGGCAGACCGTGCCGTTCTTGACCAGTTCGGGGTGCAGTTCGAGCACCTCGTCGGGGAAGGCGAGCTCTTTGACTTCGAGCAGGAACTGGATGCCCTGGTTCCGGCACTTGCGTGTGAGGTTGCGCAGGTACGCTCGCGCGTTGTAGATCGCGTTCTCGCCGCGGCGCGGAGGCGCGGCTCCCCAGGGCGAGAACGGCGGGAAGTACCGCCGCGGGAAGACGAGTCGGTTCATGATGTCCCCGTCGTGGAAGACGAGCATGTTCATGCCGTGGTCGGCGGCGAACCGAAGCGCCCGGTCGACCTCGTCGGGGCGCCACATCGTCTCGGCGTTGATCTCAAGTGCTCGCATGGCGAATGCGGTCGACATGTCATGTTTCCTTTCTCTGCTTCGTCGGTGATGGCGGGCGGTCGCGGTCAACGGGCGAACGAGCGCGGCCAGCCCAGGTGGCGGGTGCCGAAGACTTCTTCGGCGAGCACCGTGCCGAGCGTCTCGGCATCCCATCGGCCGCTCGCCTCGACCTCGCCGGCCTCGGTCCACCCCTCCATGAGGACGATCCGGTCCTTGGGCACGCGGAGCACCTGGCCGGACACGAGCGCCGACTGGTCGCTGGCGAGCCAGGCGACCAGCGGTGAGCTGTTCGCCGGGTCGTTCGGGTCCCATTCGGTGTACTCATCCGTCTCTCGCCCATCGAAACGCTCGGTGGGCAGCGCGGCCGAGATGCGGGTGCTGCCCGCCGGGCCGACGACGTTGCAGGTCACACCGAGGTCGCGGAGTTCGAGGTTGAGCGAGAGCGTCATCCCCACGATCGCGGCCTTGGCGGCGGCGTAGTTGGTCTCGCGCACATTGCCGCCCAATCCGACGCCGGAGGTCGTGTTGACAATGCGTCCTCCGGAGAACGGGCCGGTCTCGGCCAGTCGCCTCCACCGCCGTGCCGCGGCGCGGCACGTGAGCCAGGTTCCTCTGGCGTGCACGCGCATGACGACGTCGAAGTCCGCGGCCTCCAGTTCCCAGATGAAGCCGTCACGGATGACGCCGGCGTTGTTCACTAGGATGTCGAGACGGCCCCATTCGTCGTAGGCGCGCGCGACCATGGCCTCGGCGTCGGCCTCGTCGGCGACATCGCCGTAGTCGGCGACCGCCTCGCCGCCCAGCGCCCGGATACGCTCGACGACATCGTCGACGACGGCGCTGCGTCCCTCGCCCTCGGCGTCGGAGCCCAGATCGTTGACGACGAGCCTTGCACCGTGGTGCGCGAGTTCGAGCGCGTGCCCGCGCCCGATCCCCCGTCCGGCTCCGGTCACGAGCGCGACCTTGCCTTCCAGCAATTTCATGAAGGTTCCTTTCGTGCGGTGAGGCGGTCGGCCAGTCCCAGCAGAACGAGCGCATCGCGGTCGACGATGCCCTCGACGACTCCGGGATCGAGCGGGGCGAAGCCGGGGCGATCGGTCCCGGCGAGCCCCCGAAGAGCCTCGACGGCGGCCCGCGGAGCGAACGTCGGGTAATCCGAACCGAACAGCAGCTTCCCGTCGACCCCGTACTCGGCGGCCGTGTGCAGTGCCCAGCTCCCGTCGACCGGACGCGTCCACAGACCCGAGACGTCGGCGAACACTCGCGGATTCTTGCGGAGAACGGCGACGGCGTCCCGCTGCCACGGTGCGCCCATGTGCGCCATGATCTGCGTGAGATCGGGGTGGCGGCGAGCGATCTCGTCGATGATCAGCGGCCGGCTGTAGGCGAGACGACCGATGCGGCTGGCGGTGCCGCCGATGTGCCACAGCAGTACCAGGCCGGCCTGTTCGGCACGTGCGAACACGGGTTCCAGCGCGGGGTCGAGCGGGTCGGCGTCGGAGAGCACCGGGTACAGCTTGGCTCCCACGAGTCCGAGGCGCACCCCTTCGTCCATCTGCTCGACGACGTCGGGATCGGCGAGATCGAGGGACATGAACCCGAGTGTGCGCCCGGGGCGCTCGGAGCAGAACCGCGCAATGTGCTCATTGGGCGTCGCCACCCCTGCCCGGGAGGCGCGAACACCGAAGACGATCGCCGTGGTGACGCCGCCGTCGGCCATGGCGGTGTCGAACTCATCCTCGGACACCTCGGGCCAGTCCGCGCCGACGACGGGACGCCAGTGCCGGGTCCATTCCTCTCCCCAGTGCCGAGGGGACATCCAGTGCGTGTGGACGTCGATCATGCCGCACCTCCCGACCATTCGGAGCCCGTCGCGGGGTCCAGCTCGTCCGCCGGCACGGCGCGCTGTGGCGCCCACCGGCCGTTCGGGAGCAGCGGGTACCAGCCCGGCCGCCCCGGGTCCCGGTCATAGGGGTACGCGCCTTGCCTGCGGTACAGCTCGGCGTACCGCTGGACGCGGTCCTCGTCGAGCTCCACCCCCAGGCCCGGGCCGTCGGGCACGGCGATCGAACCGTCCTCGATCGACAGCTTCCCGCCGACGATGACGTCGTCCGCGAGGTGGTGGTAGTGGGCGTCGGCGGCGTACTCCAGGTTCGGCAGCACCGCGCCGAGGTGGAGCATCGTCGCCAATTGCACACCGAGTTCACCGGAGGAGTGCACGCCGATCTGCGTCTGGAATACGTCGCAGACCGCCGCCGCCTTGACGCACGCCCGGATGCCGCCCCAGAAAGTCGTGTCGAGCAGGATCGTGTCGACCGCGGGATCACGCATGTTCGTCGCCAACTGCTCGAAGTTGATCACGACGGTGTTCGTGGCGAGAGGCAGTCCGATCGCCTCGC
>JAJYSF010000013.1 GCA_021793715.1 Actinomycetes bacterium | reverse complement strand
CGTCGAGTGGCGGGATCACCGGTAGTTGGTGAACTGCAGGGCGACGTCGAGGTCGTCCTGCTTGCCCTTCAGCAGCGCGATGACCGTCTGCAGGTCGTCGCGGCTCTTCGAGCTGATCCGAATCTCGTCGCCCTGGATCTGGCTCTTCACGCCCTTGGGCGCCTCGTCCCGAACGATCTTGCCGATCTTCTTCGCGACATCCTGCGCGATGCCCTCCTTGAGGGAGGTGACGATCTTCACCTGCTTGCCGCTCTCGAACGGCTCGCCGCTGTCGAGGCTCTTGAGCGAGATCCCGCGCTTGATCATCTTCGACTGGAGCACGTCCAGCGCCGCCGTCGCACGATCCTCGGTGCTGGAGACAATGAGGATCTGCTCGCCCGACCACGACACGTCGGTGTCGGTGCCGCGGAAGTCATACCGCTGGCTGAGTTCCTTGCGCGCCTGGTTGAGCGCGTTGTCCGCTTCCTGACGATCGATTTCACTGACCACATCGAAACTGCTGTCCGCCATAGTCCCAGCGTAGTTCTAAACTGACCAGATCATGCAGGTGCTCTCCGTCGACGACATTCGCCGGGCGTTCGTCAACGCCACCGAGCACGAGCTCGAGATCCTCGACATCGCACCCGAGCTGCTCCTCGTCGACTGGTTCCCCCTCGACTTCCTGGCGTGGCGGGATCCCTCGACACCGGCACGCTGTTACGTCATCGTCGAGCTCGACGGCGAGCCGACGGGGATCGTGCTGCGCGTCGCGCAGTCGCCTGCGCGGGCGCGAAACGGGATCTGCAACATCTGTCGCACCATGCAGCCCGGCACACAGGTATCGATGATGAGCGCCCGCAAGGGAGGTGAGGCGGGACGCCGTGAGGAGAGCATCGCCACCTACATGTGCGCGGACGCCTCGTGTCACCAGAACGTGAGGATCGCCCATCCGCTTGCGCCGGGCGAGTTCCGCGCCGACGTCGACTTCCGCATCGACAACACCGCGCGCCGGATGCGCGACTTCGTTCGACAGGTGCGTGACGCCGACTGAGGCGACGCCATTCGCCATTTCCACAAGTCTCCAACGAGTCCGCAAGTCTCCGACAAGTCCGGTGCGATTCGCCGCTGACTTGTCGAAGACTTGTGGAAATGGCGGGAACGCGCGGACTTGCGACGGCGCTACGGGAGGTTGCCGGTCAGACGACCGTGGAACGTGCCGCTGGCCTCGTTCAGGCCGACGATCGTCACCTCGACGTCGTGGTCGCGGTACTTCTGCTCGATGCCGTCGAGCGCGGCGACGGTCGAGGCATCCCACACGTGCGAACGCGACATGTCGATGACGACCTTCTTCGGATCGTCGGCGTACTCGAACTGCGTGGTGAGGTCGTTCGAGCTCGCGAAGAACAGCTCGCCGTCGACGACGTACCGCGCCGCGGATCCATCGGGCGAGACCGTGCGGGACACGCTCGTGAAGTGCGCCACGCGCCTCACGAACAGGATCGCGGCCACGAACACCCCGATCACGACGCCGATCGAGAGGTTCTTCGTGATGATCACCGGGATCACCGTCACGAGCATCACGATCGTCTCGCTCTTCGGCATGCGCTTCAGCGTCGAGGGCGCGACCGAATGCCAGTCGAAGGTCAGGAACGCGACCATGAACATCACGGCGACGAGCGCGCCGATCGGGATCAGGCTCATAACGGGGCCCAGGAACCACACGAGGATCAGCAGGAACGCGCCGGCGGTGAACGTCGATACGCGCGTGCGGGCGCCGGAGGCGCGCACGTTGATCATCGTCTGGCCGATCATGGCGCAGCCGCCCATGCCGCCGAAGAGGCCCGACAAGATATTTGCGCCGCCCTGGCCCACCGCCTCGCGCGTCTTGCTCGAGCGCGTGTCGGTGATGTCGTCGACGAGCTTCGCCGTCATGAGCGACTCCATGAGCCCGACCGCGGCGACGCCGAGAGCGAAGGGTGCGATGATCTGCAGCGTCTCGAGCGTGAGGGGCACATCGGGGAAGAACGGCAGCGGCGGGCCGCCGGGCAGGGCGCCGAGATCGCCGACGCTCTTCACGTCGAGGTCGAAAGCCCACACCGCCAGGGTCATGACGATCACCACGACGAGCGGCGCGGGCACGGCCTTCGTGAGCTTCGGGAACAGCCAGAGGATCAGCAGCCCGATGCCGATGATCGGGTAGATCATCCACGACGCGCCTTCGAAATGCTCGAGCTGGGCGACGGCGATGAGGATCGCGAGCGCGTTGACGAACCCGACCATGACGCTGCGCGGGATGAACCGCATGAGCTTGCCGACGCCGAGCACGCCGAGCAGGATCTGGATGATGCCGCCGAGGATGACCGTCGCGATGAGGTAGTCGAGGCCGTACTGATCGGCGACGGGGCGCACCACGAGTGCGATGGCCGCGGTCGCGGCGGTGATCATCGCCGGCCGACCGCCGAGGAACGAGATCGAGATTGCCATGACGATCGACGAGAACAGCCCGACCTCGGCCGGCACACCGGCCGCCAGCGCGAACGCGATCGCCTCGGGGATAAGGGCGAGCCCGACGACGACGCCGGCAAGGATCTCTCGAGTGAGGAGCTTCGGCGACCGCAGCGCATCCATCACGGTGGGGCGCGGACGGTAGCGGTCCTTCTCTCGGACGGGCGCGGACATGCTGCCTCCATCGAGGGCGGAAGTGGGGGTCTCCCGATCCTATCGATGCCCTCCCGGCCGGGCCGTGCCGGTAACCTGGGGGCGTGACTGACCAGGGCCGGATGAACGTCGAATCCTTCAACCTCGACCACACGAAGGTCGCCGCGCCGTATCTGCGGGTGGCTGACCGGAAGACGCTCCCCGCGGGCGACGTGATCGTCAAGTTCGACGTGCGGTTCGCGCAGCCGAACGTCGACCATCTCGAGATGCCGGTGATCCACTCGATCGAGCACCTGTTCGCCGAGAAGAGCCGCGACCATTCCGACCGCGTGATCGACTTCTCGCCGATGGGCTGCCAGACGGGCTTCTATCTCATCCTCGAGGGCGAGCACACGACCGAGGAGGTCGCGGACCTGGTCGAGGCGACACTCACCGACGTCCTCGACGCGGACGAGGTGCCCGCCGCGAACACCGTGCAGTGCGGCTGGGGAGCGAGCCACACGCTCGAGGGCGCGAAGGCGGCAGTGCGCGCGTTCCTCGCGAAGCGCGACGAGTGGCCGACCGTGTTCGCGGCCGGATCCGCATGACGGCGATCGTCATCCAGGTCGCGATGGATGAGGAGGCCCAGCCGTTCCTCGACGCGGCGCGCGAGGTGAGCGAGCCGATCCCCGTCGGGCGAGCGGTGCACCGCGGCATCGTGCTCGGTGGCGCGACGGTCGTGCTCGTCGTGAGCGGCATCGGCATGGTGAACGCGGCCGATGCCGCCGTCGGCGCGCTCCACCGCTACGGACCGGAGGGCGTGATCCTGGTGAGCGCCGGATCCGCGGGAGGGCTCGCCGCGGACGCTCGCGTCGGCGATGTCGTCGTGGGCGGATCCGTCGTGAACCTCGATGCGGACGCGCGCGCTTTCGGGTACGCGCTCGGGCAGGTGCCGGGGATGCCGGCATCCTACGCGGCCGATCCGGCCCTCGTCGCCGCGCTCGCGGGCGGCGCGGGCCCCGTGCGTGAGGCGGCGATGGGATCCGGCGAGAAGTTCGTCACGACCGAGCTCGCTGATGTGCTGCGGCAGGATTTCCCGGCGGTGCGGACGGTCGACATGGAGACAGCGGCCATCGCGCAGATTGCGCACAATCACGGCGTCCGCTTTGCCGCGTGCCGGGCGATCAGCGACCTGTGCGCCCCCGATTCCGGCGAGTTCGCCACCCACATCGACGACGCGGCCGCCCGCTCGGCGCGGGTCGTCATCGACGCGCTCACGCGGCTGGCGGCATGACGGAGCCGTCGACTTCGGTCGCGCAAAAGCACCTTCCGGACCCCGAGAAGGGTGCTTTTGCGCGACCGGAACCGCGTCGCGTGCGGCTCGACATCGCGTATGACGGATCCGACTTCCGCGGGTGGGCGACGCAGCCCGGGTTGCGCACCGTGCAGGGCACGCTCGAAGACGCCCTGTGGCGGATCCTACGCAGCGACGTTCGCCTCGTGGTCGCCGGGCGCACCGATGCCGGCGTGCACGCCACAGGACAGGTCGCGCATGTCGATCTCGATGAGGACCAGTGGGAGCGCGCGACGCGCTTGAGTCGCGGCGGGTCGACGGATCCGGACCCCGCCGCTCCGCTCGCGCGCAAGCTGCAGGGGGTGCTGGGGCCGTATGCCGATGTCGCCGTTACCCGCACGAGCACGGCTCCGGACGGCTTCGATGCGCGGTTCTCGGCGTCGTGGCGGCGGTACGCGTACCGCATCGCTGATCAGGTCGTGGGATACAACCCGCTGCAGCGCCGCGACACGACGTTCGTGCGTGTGCCGCTCGATGTCGACGCGATGGACGCGGCTGCGGCGACGCTCATCGGGCTGCACGACTTCGCCGCTTACTGCAAGCCGCGTGAGGGCGCGACGACCGTCCGGACGTTGCTCGAGTTCGACTGGCGCCGCGGATCCGATGGCGTGCTCGTCGCGAATGTGAAGGCCGACGCGTTCTGCCACTCGATGGTGCGAGCGCTCGTCGGCGCCTGCGTCGCCGTGGGGGAGGGCCGCCTTGAGGTCGCCGACGTGGCTCGGCTGCGCGACGAGCGCACGCGTACGAGTGCGTTCACCGTGCTCGACGCCCGCGGGCTCACGCTGACCGAGGTCGGCTATCCCGCGGATCACCTGCTTGCCGCGCGCGCCGAGCAGACGCGCGCTCGGCGGGAACCGCTCGGTGTCATTGACGATTCATAGCGAGGTGGTATCGCGGGCACAGTCCGCGGGGATACCGTGAGAGCACCATGCGAATCCTGTCGTACAACCTTCGCAAGCACGCCGCGGCGGCCGAGCTCGATGCCCGGGCCGAGCGGTGGGACCCGGACGTCATGT
Organism: Actinomycetes bacterium; assembly: GCA_021793715.1. Next base: position 5,257 of record JAJYSF010000013.1, on the reverse strand, counting down.
GCCTGCAGGAGGCCGACGTCGAGAATCTCCCGTCCCACATCGACGGCCTCCGGCTCGCCGCCGCGACCGACCGCAACCGGCTCGGGCTGGCGATCTATTATCGCGAGAGCTCCTACCACTTCGTCGAGTCCGTCTCGATGGGGCTCAAGAAGTCGTTGCACGACATCGTGCTGCGCCCCGCCCACGAGCGGCTGCTCGGCGTGCAGCTGTTCGACATCGACGGTGGTCGCGAGATCACGTTCGCGTCGTTCCACGCGGCGCCGCTGACGGCGCTCAACTCGCTGCGGCGCTCGCAGATCCGCTCCGCCCTGCAGGCGCTCGAGCGCCTCGGCCCGGGCACACCGACCTTCATGGCGGGCGATTACAACTATCCGGTGTTCAAGGAACGCCTCGGCGACCAGATCCGTGAGCACGGCTATGACATGACCCTCAGCGATACGCGCACCTACACGCGGTACCGCTTCTTCAAGGGCCACTACGACTTCGTCACGAGCCGCGGGCTGTCGATCGGGGAGGTCATCACGCTGCCGCAGGGGGCGAGCGACCACCTGCCGATCCTGATCGAGGCCGAGTACCGCCGCGACCGGAGGTAACGGTCAGGCCCGAGTGGGCAGCCCTGCGAGCAGCACGTCGAGCTTCTCGGCCGTGTCCTCCCAGCCGGTGACGGCGACGCACTCCACGCCCATGTCGAGCACGGGGCGGTCGTTGCCGCCCGGGTCGAGGCGGTCGCCGTAGAACAGCATGTCATCGAGCGAGATGCCCGTCTGCTCGGAGAGCTGATTCATGCCGTACGCCTTGTCGATGCCCTTGCGGGTGATGTCGACCGACGTGGATCCGCCCGAGCGCACCTCGAGGTCGGGGATCCGAGCCGCGACGGCGTCCCGGAGGGCCGACTTCTTCTCGTTCGTCGGATCCCATGCCTTCTTCGCGTCGACGGGAGCCGCCTGGCCGAGCGCCGAGAAGGTGATCTGCGAGCCGCGATCCTCGAGGATGTCACCCCAGGTGTCGGTTTCCCAGTAGCCGAGGCGCTTCGCCTCCTCTTCGACGGCCGCAAGGGCGCGCGACTTCTCGTCGGCTGTGAGGTCGCGCGAGTAGAGCAACGCGAACTCGGATCCGTCGTGGCGGTAATACGCGGTGCCGCACGTCGGCAGCAGGTGGATGTGCGCGAGCGCGTCGGCGGCGTCGGGCAGACGATCGACGAGCTGCGAACGGAATTGTGTGATCTGGCCACCGGAGATGACCGCGACCTCCACGCGACGCGCGAGGTCGACGAGCTGCTGCGCGATGCGTGGATCCACGGGCGACTTCGACGGGGCGAGCGTATCGTCGAGATCGAACGCGACGACGAGCGGCAGAGAAGCGGTCATGTCCTCCATTGTGGCGGACATCGTCCGCTGAACTCCCAGGTGAGAGGCAGGGTCTGCGTTCGCGCTCGCCCAGCGGATCCGGTAAGGTTGATCTTTGGCGCGCGCTCCCGCGTGTGCCACGAACGTGAGCCCTCCACCGGCTGAGTTGCCCGGTTCTCGCCGCCAACCGCCCCGGAGCGGGATTCACGAACTCCTCCGTTCGACAAGAAAGCAGCACTATCGTGACGCGCACTTACACCCCGAAGGCCGGTGACGCCCAGCGCGAGTGGCTCGTGATCGACGCCACCGACGTCGTCCTCGGCCGCCTCGCCTCGCACGCCGCCGTTCTTCTGCGTGGCAAGCACAAGACCACCTTCGCCCCCCACATGGACATGGGCGACCACGTCATCATCGTCAACGCCGAGAAGGTCGTCCTGACCAGCAACAAGGCGCAGCGCAAGATGGCCTACCGCCACTCGGGCTTCCCGGGCGGCCTGAAGTCGGTCAGCTACGAGGAGCTTCTCGAGAAGAACCCCGTTCGCGCGGTCGAGAAGGCCATCCGCGGCATGCTTCCCAAGAACACGCTGGGCCGTGAGCAGCTCAAGAAGCTGAAGGTGTACGCCGGTGCCGAGCACCCGCACGCCGCTCAGAAGCCCCAGACGTACATTTTCGACCAGGTCGCCCAGTAAGCGCCGCGGCTGTTAGGACTAACTCGTGACTGAAGACGTTCAGAACTACTCCACTGAGACCCCGGCCACGGTCGAGGCCGACGCCGAGGCCGCGCGCCCCGTCGTCAGCGTCCCCGGCGCTGCCGTGGGTCGTCGCAAGCGCGCCATCGCGCGCGTGCGCCTGATCCCCGGCGCGGGCACCTTCACGGTGAACGGCCGCACGCTCGAGGAGTACTTCCCCAACAAGCTGCACCAGCAGCTCATCACCGACCCGTTCACGCTGCTCGGCCTCACCGGCTCGTACGACGTGATCGCGCGCATCGGCGGCGGCGGACCCTCGGGTCAGGCCGGCGCGCTGCGCCTCGCGATCGCCCGTGCGCTCAATGAGATCGACCGCGAGAACAACCGCCCCTTGCTCAAGAAGGCCGGATTCCTCACGCGCGACGCTCGCGTCATCGAGCGCAAGAAGGCCGGTCTCAAGAAGGCCCGCAAGGCGTCGCAGTTCTCGAAGCGCTGATCGAGCCCTGATGGCTCTGTTCGGCACGGACGGCGTCCGGGGGCTCGCCAACGGCACCCTCACCGCCGACCTTGCACTGAACCTGGCCCAGGCGACCGCGGTCGTCCTGGGCCAGGGCCGTTTCGCGGAGGCGCGCCGCGCGGAGGGCCGCCGGACGAAGGCGGTCATCGCGCGCGACTCGCGCATCTCCGGTGACTTCCTCGGCGCTGCTGTTGCGGCGGGCCTCGCCGCGAGCGGTGTCGACGTGTATGACGCCGACGTGATCCCGACCCCGGCGCTCGCGTTCCTCGTGAACGACTTCGACGCCGACTTCGGGATCATGATCTCGGCGTCGCACAACCCGGCGCCCGACAACGGCATCAAGATCTTTGCGCGCGGCGGCGTGAAGCTGCCCGATGTCGTCGAGCGGCGCATCGAGGAGCACCTCGTCGAGGAGAAGCTGCTGCCGACCGGCCGGGACGTCGGGCGCATCGCGCGGTTCGCCGACGCCGAGGACCGCTACCTGCTGCACCTGCTGGGCGCGCTGCCCGCCCGCCTCGACGGCCTGCACGTCGTCCTCGACTGCGCCAACGGTGCCGCGAGCGGCGTCTCGCCGCAGCTGTTCGCCGACGCGGGCGCGCGCGTGACGGTGATCGGGGCGGATCCCGACGGCACGAACATCAACGACGGCGTCGGATCCACGCACCTCGAGGCGCTGCAGCGCGCCGTCGTCGGGTGCGGGGCCGATATCGGCATCGCGCACGATGGCGACGCCGACCGCTGCCTCGCCGTCGACGCCAAAGGCAACACGCTCGACGGCGACCAGATCATGGCGATCCTCGCGGTGTCCCTGCACGAGCGCGGGAAGCTCGCCGACGACACGCTCGTCGCGACGGTGATGAGCAATCTCGGCCTGTCCCTCGCGATGGAGGAGCGGGGGATCCGGGTGGTGCAGACGGCGGTCGGCGACCGCTACGTGCTCGAGGCGATGAACCGCGACGGCTACTCGCTCGGCGGCGAACAGTCCGGCCACGTCATCATGAACGAGCACTCGACCACGGGAGACGGCCTGCTCACCGGGCTGCAGCTGGTGGGCGAGATGGCGCGCACGGGCAAGACGCTCTCGGAGCTCGCGTCGATCATGACGGTGCTCCCGCAGACGATGATCAACGTCTCGGGCGTCGACAAGACCCGTGTGGCCGACGATGAGCATGTGCGCCAGGCCGTGGCGGACGTCGAGGCCGAGCTCGGCGACACGGGCCGGGTCCTGCTGCGCCCGTCGGGCACGGAGGCGCTCGTCCGGGTCATGGTCGAGGCCGCCGACGAGGACACGGCTCAGACGGCGGCCGAGCGCCTCGCGCAGGTCGTCCGCGACCGCCTCGCGCTCTCGGGCATGTCTGACAATTGATCGCCTGCTGCGCAGCGCTCGAGCACGCGCCTCGCGGCGTTGTCGTCGGTCGACGATGCTCCGCATCGCCTCCTTCCTCCGCCTTGCGACGCACGCACTCGAGCGCTTGCTCGCGACGGCTCCAAATGTCAGACATGCCCTAGCGCCAGGTCAGGGCCTCCGCACGTCTCCGACGAGTCCGCCGACAGCCTCCGCGGGCTCGTCGGAGACCTGATGGATCCGCGGGCACGGGCGCAGGTCGGCGGGCAAGGCGCTGCGGGTGCGTGGCGCCGATTCGATGAGTCGTCGATCAGCCCTGGGTGCACGAGCACGGTGAAGCCCGCGCATGCCCCTGGCACCCCGCCATCACGATCGTCATCCTGCGTCCCGTCGTTCTCTTGACCCCGTGAACACGACGCTGTTACCGTGAACAATCGATGCTCGCCGATAACGATATCGGTGGGTGCGGAAGGGAATCATGTTGCAAAGATGCACGAGTTTCGTCCTGACGGCCGCGGTCGCGGCCGGCCTGTTCGCGACGAGCGTCCTCTCACCGAGTGCCGTCGCGGCGACCGAGAGCTTTCCGTTCGCCCCGTCGATCACTTCCACGGACAATGCGGATGGCACATACGACATTCCGCTGCTGAGGTCCGATGTGCCGGACGTCTCGGTCACGCGCGTCCCCGCCGACGAGAACGACGAGGGACGAGACATCTATTACATGGTGTCGACCACGATGCACCTCAGCCCCGGTGCGCCGATCATGAAGTCCTACGATCTCGTGAACTGGGAGATCGTCAACTATGCCTTCGACCGGATCAGCGTCGGCGACGAGTTCTCGCTGCGCGACGGCCAGTCGTCCTACGGACAGGGGCAGTGGGCGAGCTCGATTCGCTATCACGACGGTATGACCTACGTGCTGTTCAATACGAACAACCTGGGCGGGGCATACATGCTCTATACGGACGACCCCGAGAACGGGACCTGGGAGCGGGTGCAGTTCGGCCGTGGGATGCACGACCCCACGCTGTTCTTCGACGACGCGAACGGCGGAGATCCCTACGTGTTCTACGGGAACGGCGCCCAGACCGCGGTGAAGCTCGATCCCGAGAACGACTGGGCCATCGTCGAGGAGTACCCGAACATCTTCCGGCAGTCGGACTACGACGGCGAGTGGACGAAGGGCCTGTTCGAGGGAAGCCAGCTCGCCTATATCGACGGCATGTACTACATGGTCATGATCACGTCGGGGTCCGGCTTCTCGCGCCAGGTGCTCATCCTGCGGTCTCCGTATCTTCTGGGCAGGTACGACGAACGATCGGGTGGCGAGAACACCTACGAGGATCGGCCGGGGCTCAAT
>JAJYSF010000012.1 GCA_021793715.1 Actinomycetes bacterium | reverse complement strand
ACGGCGCCCCCGCGAAGCTCGCGTGGACGGCGGCGTTCGGCATCATGGCGACGGTCGTCTTCATCTACATCGAGATCCTGCGGATGCTCGCAATCATGCGCGGCGACTGAATCTCGCAGACGAAAACGGGCCCGCTCCTCGGAGCGGGCCCGTTTTCGCACGCCACGTATCTCGGAGATCTCGCGAAACGCGGAGGAATCCCGGGTAACCGCCCGAGATACGTGAGATCTCCGAGTCTCGCGACGCTAGCGGCGCGGCCCGCCCTCCTCGATCACGCGGTCGATGAGGCGCCGCACGACCGTCGGGTCCTGTCGGATCCCATCGTGCTCGAACTCGTTCGTGATCCACAGATGCATGTTCGGCACGACATCGCGCGTCGCCTCCGCGAACTCGATCGGCACGAACATGTCGTCGTGATACATCGCGGCGGCGACGGGCACCTCGTTGCGCGAGAGCTGCGCCCGGTCGTACAGCTCGGGGTGCTCCGCGCGCTCGTGCAGCGCCATGGCAGCGTCCCGGAAGGGCCGCAGCGAGATGATCTCATCGAACTGCCACGGGAAGAACATCTCCCCCGTGAACGGCAGGGGGCGCCCCGCGGCGACCTCGTCCACCGCGTCGAATCCGCCGAGCTCCTCTCGCACGCGATGCGCGGCCCAGCGCGTCGCGCCATGGCCGTCCGCGTATATCTCCTCCTGCAGCACGGCATACAGCGGCGAGCCCCAGTACTGCGTGCGCTGGTCCACGCCGTCGAGAAAGGCGTCGCTGAGGCGTCCGGTCGGCAGGACGGCGCCGTCGAGCAGCCAGAGCAGCCGCTCCGTGCCGGGGGCCATGCCGAAGTCGATGCCGAGCGTCTGCAGGCGGCGCGCGGTGAGCCGATCCCCGCTCGGCAGCCGCACGTCGTCGTTCTCGACGACGTCGACGATGGTCTGCAGGGTCTCGACGTGCTGCGGGTAGCGGCGGTAGAACTCGTCGCCCTTGCGCCGCACGCGCGGCAGGGTGTTGCGGTAGATCGCCGCCGGATCCGGGTCGATCGTCGTGATGCCGCCCGTGACATAGCAGGCCTCGAGCGCCTCGGGGGCGAACGAGAGGTAGCTGAGGGTGAGGAAACCGCCGTAGCTCTGTCCCAGCGTCTGCCAGCGCGCCCCGTCGTACACCTCGCGGCGCAGGTGCTCTGCGTCGGCGACGACCTGCTCCGCGCGAAAGCAGCGGAGGTAGTCAGCGCCCTCCTCTGCCGTCATCCCCGCGATCGTGGATCCCTGGATCGGCGTCGAGCGCCCCGTGCCGCGCTGGTCGAGCAGCACGACACGGTGAGTCGCGAGCACTTCGTGGATCCATCCCTCGCCCGGCATCGGGCGCGGCCCGCTGCCGCCGGGACCGCCCTGCAGAAATAACAGGATCGGCGCGTCGGCCATCTCCGGCCTGACGACCTCGCGCGCGAAGACATCGATGTGACGCCCCTCCCCGGGGTTCGCCCAGTCGAGGGGCACGGTGATCGTGATGTCGCGGACGCACAGACCGCGCAGCATGAACTCGAACGTGTGCACCCCTCTATCCTTTCAGCCGCTGAGAGCAGATCTGCCGTGGGCGGATCCGGGCATCCGTGCCGACCGCGACGCCCAGGCTGAAGACATGACAGAAGAGACGAAAGTCCCCCAGTTCACGGCCGAGGTGCGCCGCGAGCTCCTCCTGCGCCGCGTGCTCGTGCTCGACGGCGTACTGGACGACGACAACGGCATGCTGCTGACGACCCAGATGCTCACGCTCGCCGCGGAGGATCCGCAGAGCGACATCGCGCTGTGGATCCATTCGCCGGGCGGGTCGGTGCCGTCGATGGTCGCGATTCGCGACGTGATGCGGCTCGTGCCGTGCGACGTGTCGACGCTCGCGATCGGTCTCGCGTGCAGCGCGGGCCAGTTCTTGCTCTCCGCCGGCACACCCGGCAAGCGCCGCGCGCTCCCCCACGCGCGCGTCCTGCTGCACCAGGGATCGGCGGGCATCGGCGGCTCGGCGGCGGATGTCGAGCTGCAGGCCGGAGACCTGCGCGAGCTGCGCGACACCGTGCTCGGGCTCACGAGCGACGACACGGGGCAGCCCCTCGAGCGGATCTTCGAGGATTCGCTGCACGACAACTGGTTCACCGCGCGCGAGGCGCTCGACTACGGATTCATCGACGGCATCGTCGACGGATTCCACGAGGTGATGCCGGAACGACGGTCGCGAATCGGAATCGGATCGGAGGCGGCGGCATGAGCAGTTACACGATCCCGAACGTCATCTCGCGCGACAGCCGCGGCGAGCGCATCATGGACGTCTACTCGCACCTGCTCTCGGAGCGGGTCGTCTACCTCGGCACGCCGATCGACGCGGGCGTTGCAAACGCGCTCATCTCGCAACTGCTGCACCTCGAGGCGACCGGCAGCGACCGCGACATCCAGCTCTACATCAATTGCGAGGGCGGCGATCCGGCGGCGATGCTCGGCGTCTACGACACGATGCGGTACATCACGCCGGACGTCGCGACGACGTGCGTTGGCCAAGCGGTCGGCGTGGGCGCCGTGCTACTCGCGGCCGGCGCGGAGGGCAAACGCGGCGTGCTCCCCCACGCACGGATCGTGCTGAACCAGCCCGCCGGTCAGGGGCGCGGCGCGATCCCAGATCTCATCCTGAACGCCGACGAGCTCGTGCGCGTGCGCGGCGAGATCGAGGGCGTGCTGGCCCACCACTCTGGACAGACCGTCGCGACCCTGCGCCGCGACACCGACCGTGACCGCGTGTTCACGGCGGCCGCCGCGGTCGACTACGGGCTGGCGGACCGGGTGCTCGACACGCGGTGACGGACGCGTCGTCGTTCAGGCCGCGAGCGCGAGGGCCGCGCACACAGCCATCGTCCGCGAGTTCGCTGCGCCCTACGTCATCCGCTTCAGTTTGGTCCGTTGCAGCTTGCCCGTCGTCGTGTGCGGGAGGGAACTGACGAAGCGCACCTCGCGCGGGTACTTGTACGCGGCCATCCGCTCGCGCGACCACGACACGATGTCCTCCTCCGTGGGCTCCGCACCGCTCCGGAGCACCACGAAGGCGCGCACGCTCTCGCCGCGTTTCGGGTCCGCGTACCCGACCACGGCGGCCTCCACGATGTCGTCGTGACGGATGAGCATCCCCTCGACCTCCTCCGGGAACACCGAGTACCCGGAGCTCTTGATCATCTCCTTGCTGCGGCCGTCGAAGTGAAGATACCCCTCGCTGTCGATCCGGCCGAGGTCTCCCGTGTGGTACCACCCGTCGATCAGGACCTCGGCGGTCGCATCCGGTCTGCCGCGATATCCGAGGAAGACGCTCGGCGATCGCACGAGGATCTCGCCGACCTCGCCGGCGGGCAGATCCCGGGTCGGGTCCTCCGCGTCGACGATCCGCAGCTCGGTCTCAAAGGTGGGCTTGCCGTGGCAGCCGTAGCGGATCGCTTCCGGCGGCATCAGCGTGTCGCCGGTGTGGGTCTCGCTCATGCCATACGCCCACTCGAACAGCGGAACGTCGGCAACCGCCTGCCAGCGGTCCGACAGCTCGCGGTCGATCTGCATTCCGAAGCTCGTTCCGAGCGTGAGCCGCACATCTTGGAGAGCGGCGCGCTGATCCGCATCCGCGTCCAGGAGACCGTGCGTGATCGGAGGGGTCACGTAGAGGACGGTCGCGCGCGTCCGGGCGATGTCGTGGAGCATGACCTGAGGATCGAATCGCGCCTCCAGCACGATCGTGGCGCCCGCCATGAGGGGAGAGGTCATTCCGACGACCATGCCCGCGATGTGGAAGATCGGCATGACGGAGCAGAAGACGTCCTCACCCGAGAACCCGAAGGTCGCGACGAGGCACGCGGTCTTGAACTCGGCGTTGCGATACGAGAGCATCGCGCCCTTCGGCTTGCCGGTGGTGCCCGACGTATAGATCACGAGGCTCGGGTCGTTGACCATATCGATCTCGACGGGCGCGGGCGCCGCGCGGTCCCCTGCGACGACGTCGGCGAATCGCACCGTCTCGACGGATCCGTTCTCGTGGACGACGGCTCCCGGGGGATCGACGGGAATCGTTCTCGGATCCCCGACGACGTCGGCGAAGCTGGCGCATACGACGGTGTGGACATCGCTCTTCTCCACCCGGCGGAACACCTCGACGAGTTCGTCGAAGGTGATCAGCACCTTCGCCCCGAGGTCGCCGAGTTGGTACTCGAGTTCCCACTCCTTGAACATCGGGTTGCACGGTCCGACGACGGCGCCCAATCGCTGGATCGCCAGGAACGAGACGATGAACTGCGGCGAGTTCTGCATGAACAGCGCCACGGTGTCGCCCTTGGTGACGCCGCGCTCCGCGAGATAGGCGGCGAGCTGGATCGCCTGGCTCTCGAGCATCGCGTAGCTGATGGAGCTGTCGCCGAAGACGATCGCATCGTGATCGGGCCGCTCACGGGCGTGCTCCGTGACGTACGCGTGGATCGGTAGATCGCGGGTCGGCGCCGTACCCGCACCGCGTGCCGTGTCTGTCATGCGTTCACCTCCCCTCGAACCTCGGATCGCGCTTCTCCGAGAAGGCGAGCTTGCCCTCGGCGAAGTCGTGCGTGAGCGCGCTCGCCGCCGTCGCGTCGATCTGAAGGCCGAACGCTTCCCGTACCGGCAGGTCCTCCCCCGAGCGCATCGCCGACTTCATCATTCCGATCGCGCTCGTGGCGGACGCGGCGAGGGAGCGGGCGAGGCTCGTGGCGGCATCCCGCACCTCGTCCGCCGGCACCAGCTGCGCGATCAGGCCGAGCCTGTCCGCCGTCGCGGCGTCCATCATCCCGCCGGTGGCGAGAAGACCCATCGCGACGTGCCACGAGGTGCGGCGCACCAGCATCGTGGTGCCGGAGGCGATTCCCCGCAGCACGAACGGCAGGCCGAACCGCGCGGTCTCGTCCGCGACGATGAGGTCGCTCGCGAGCGCGATCTCGAAGCCCGCACCGAGCGCATACCGCTGCACGGCGCACACGACGGGCTTGTCCAGCTCGACGATCTTGTTCACGATCCGCGGGTAGCCGTCCGCATAGCGCGTGCGCAGGTCGTCGGGCTCCGGGTGCTCGGCCGTGCCCATGTCGACGAGGTCGTCCCCCGCGCAGAACGCCTTGCCCTCACCGCGCACCAGCACGGCGCGCACGGAGGGGTCCGCCGACGCGTCGTCCAGCGCGTCGCAGATCGCCGCGATCATCGAGTTCTCCAGCGCGTTGAGCGCTTCGGGGCGCGCGAGCGTGATCTCGAGAACGCCTTGCGCCCGGGTGAGCGTGATCCTGTCGGTCATCTCTTCTCCTCAGCTGGCAGGTGTCGCTCCAGCTCAGCTCGTATCTCAGCTGGCACGGGGGCCGGGCGCCCGTCCGGCCCCACGTGCACATAGGTCGTCTTGCCGGTCACACAGATCTCGCCGTCCTGAAGGATCCGCTCGTCGAGCGTCACCGACGTGGTGCCGATCCGCTCGACGCCGCATTCGACGCTCGCCACGGATCCGTACCGCAGCTCGCGTTCGAACACCACGCTGTACGCTTTCACGATCATCGGCCAGTCGTCGAGGGTGCCATCGGACATGAACACGCGGAACAGTTCGTTCCGGCCCGCTTCGAACCACACGGGGGGAACCGTGTTGTTGATATGACCGACGACGTCCGTCTCGCTGATGCGCGGTTCGATCTGTGTGACGTACACGACTACCTCGTCTCTTCCACCGGCTGCTGTTCCTCGACGTACTCGCGCTCGTGGGCGACGCTGACCCGCCGGAGCTCGGCCGCGGTCGGCGGCTTGCCGGCCCAGGTGCCGATGAGGCACGCGACGAGCGAGAGCGGCAGCGACACCGTGATCTGAGACAGTGTCGGCATCTCGACGCCCCACAGCAGGATCAGATAGGACGCGCCGCCGACGATCACGCCGAGGAGGGCGCCGAGCGTGTTCATCCGCTTCCACCAGATGCCGAGCAGCGTCGGGAAGAAGAGCGCCGATGCCAGCAGGCCGACGGCCGCGGTGTAGAGGATCGTGAGCAGTTCGGGCGGGTTCAGCGACAGCAGGAGTGTCAGCACTCCGAACCCGAGAACGCTCCAGCTCGTCAGCTTGCGCAAGGACGAGTCCTTCATGTCCGGGCGGAACTGACCGACGAGGTCGTAGGCGAACGCGCCGCCGAGACCGAGCAGCATCGCGCTCACGGACGACATGACCGCCGCGAAGATGCCGGCATACGCGAGGCCGGCGACCCAGGCGGGTGTCTGCTTCGCGAGGAACACGAGGAACGTGTCGTCGAACGACGCCAGATCCTCCCCTCCCTCGAGGATGATCACGGCGCCGACGATGAAGACCGTCGTCGCGATCGACGTGACGATGTACAGGCCGAGGCCGACCGCAAGGCTGCCGCGGCCGGCACGCTCCGTCTTCGCCGCGAAGATGCGCATGATCGTGTGAGGAAGCACCGCGTTGACCGTGCCCCAGATGATGAACGCGCCGATGTACGACACGAGTGGGTAGGCCTCGGCCCCGCTCCAGAAGGGGCGGAGCGTCGTCGCGAGATCGTACAGCGACGCCGGACCGCTGTGGGCGGCGAAGGCGATGCCGCCGCATATGACGACCACCGAGATCATCAACAGGCCCTGCACGAAGTCGGTCAGCGTGACCGCCTTCATTCCGCCGAAGAACGTGTAGAAGATGTACACGGCGCCGATGACGATCACCGACCAGCCGTAATCGAAGCCGAACAGCTGCTCGCCGAGCATGCCGCCCACCTTCATCTGCGCCACGAGATACGCGACGAGGACGCCGATCAGGATGATCGGGACGATCGTGTTCAGCACCCTGTTGTGATACCGGACGCGCAGGAACTCCGGAACGGTGGAGATGCGCATGTTGCGCAGCACCTTCGCCAGGAAGAACGTCGCGATGAGGTACCCGAGCGCCACCCCGCCGTTGTAGGCCGTGATGTATCCCCATCCACCGGCGTACGACAGACCGATGTTGCCGAGCATCGTACCGCCCGTGGCGAAGGCCGCGAAGATCGCGAAGCCGTTCACCCAGACGCCGACGTTGCCGTCACCGGTGAGGTATTGACGGCTGCTGTTGTGGCCCCCGCGGCGGGCGTAGAGGCCGACTCCGACGCAGAACGCGATGTAGACGATCAGGATCACGAGGGGAATCGGGTTAGGCATCGTCGCGCTCCTCACCGGTCGGGGCGTTGCGCGTGACGATGAGGTCGATGACCATCACGGTGAACGCGGCGACCATGAGGCCGCACAACATGTAGTTGATCAGCGACGTGCCGCCGACCACGGTGCTGTACGCCCACGGATTGAGCGTGGCGACCGTCAGGATCAGCATGACGATGGTCGCCCAGAGCCGGAATCGCGAGATGCGGAAGAAGCCCCGCGTCGCGTCCGGACGGGTATCGATGCTCATGAGGTTGACTCCTTTTCATCGTGACGCACTTCGCCGTCGAAGTGCGGCTGACGACGCGCGAGGAACGCATCCATGCCCTCGTCACGGTCGGCAGTCTCGAACAGCACGGCCTGGGCGAGCAGCTCGACCTGCAGCCCCGCGGCCATGCTGGTGTCGTTGGCGGCGGCGATGGCAGCCTTCGCGAGTCGAAGGGCGCGCGGCCCCTTGCGGCGCATTTCCTGCGCGAGCTGAGCGGCCGCCGGCATCAGGTCATCCGGTTCGTGGATCGACGCGACGATCCCGAGCTCGTGGGCGCGGTCGGCGCGCAGGTGCGCGCCGGTCAGGATGAGGTGCGAAGCCACGGCGCTCCCCGCGATCCGGGTGAGCATCTGCGTGCCGCCGGCCCCCGGGATGATGCCGAGGCCGGTCTCGGGGAACGCGAACGTCGCACGCGGCACCGAGATGCGGACATCGCACGCGAGCGCCAATTCGAATCCCCCGCCGAACGCGAGTCCGTTCAGGGCTGCGATGGTCGGCAACGACGACTCGCGCAGCACCGATACCGCGTGCTGCATCCCGCGCCGGGTCATCTCGATTCCGCTCTTGGAGCGCAGCTCCGGAATGTCGGCCCCCGCCGCGAACGCACGGTCGCCCGCGCCCGTGACGATCACGACGTCGACGCTCGCCGACGCCTCCCATTCCCGGATCCGTCTGGCGATCGACTCCGTCACCTCGCCGGTGAGCGCATTCAGCGCCTCCGGACGATCGAGGGTGATCGTGCCGATCCCATCGGCGATGTCCGCCCGCAGGTCGCTCATGACGCACCGTATTCGTAGAAGCCATGGCCGGATTTGCGGCCGATCCTGCCTGCGCTCTCGAGCTCGAGCAGGGTCCGTGACGGTCCGCGCGACGGATCCCCCGTCTCTTGGGCCTCGAGCCGTTTGATGGCGACGTTGACGTCGATGCCCGTCATGTCCAGCAGCGCGAACGGCCCCACCGGGTGTCCGAGTCCGTTCGTGACCGCGCGGTCGATGTCCTCGACCGTCGCCACTCCCGCTTCGAGGAGGTCGATGGCCTCGTCGAAGATCGCCGCGACGATGCGGTTGGCGATGAACCCGAAGATCTCCTTGCGCACGACGACGGGCGTCTTGCGCATGCGATCGGCGAGATCGACGACCGCGTCGACCGTGGCCGGCGACGTGTGCTCGCCGCCGACGACTTCGACGAGTGTCATCACGAGCGCGGGGTTGAAGAAGTGCATGTTGCACACGCGCTCGGGATTCGCGATGTCCGCGAGCTTGCTCGACACGATGCTCGAGCTGTTGGTCGCGAGAATGGCGTCGGAGCGCGTGGCGCGCGCGAGCCGCTGGAACAGTTCGCGCTTCGCATCGAGGTCCTCGACGATCGCCTCGATGACGATATCGGCGCCCCGGGCCGCGACGTCGAGGTCCAGCGACGTGCCGAGCCGGGCGAACGCGGCGTCGACCTCGTCCGCATCCAGCGTGCCCTTCTCGACCGACCGGGCGCAGCGTCTCTTCAGCTGCGCGATCGCGGCGTCGAGCCGGCTCTGATCGACATCGACCATCGTCGTCGCGCAGCCGGCGAGCGCGGCCAGCATCGCGATCTGGCTGCCCATCGCCCCGGCACCGCACACGACGGCAGTTTCGATACGTGTCATGTTCTCTCCTTCTGAGTCCATCCGGCGGGCCCTGTCGTCGACGCATCGACCTCGATCGCGAGCGCGATGCCCTGCCCTCCCCCGATGCACGCGGAGACGACGGCGCGCCCGCCGCCCTGCCGAGCGAGCTGGTCGACCGCCTTCATCACGAGAGCCGTTCCCGTCGCTGCGATCGGGTGGCCATGCGCGATCGCCCCGCCCCACGCGTTCACGCGCTCGGCGTCGAGGCCGAGCTCCTGTGTGCAGGCGATCGCCTGGACGGCGAAGGCCTCGTTGATCTCGATCACATCGACCTCGTCGAGGGACCAGCCCGTGCGCGCGAGCAGCCGTCGGATCGCGGGTACGGGCCCCACACCCATGATGTTCGGGTCGACGCCCGCAACGGCCCCGTCGACGACCCACGCGACAGGGCGGGCGCCGCGGCGCCCGGCTTCCTCCGCGCTGACCACGACGACCGCGGCCGCCCCGTCGTTGATGCCGGAGGAGTTTCCCGCCGTGACCGTGCCATCGGCCGTGAACGCGGCGCGGAGCCTCGCCAGCCCGTCCGTGGTCGTGAGGGGGCGCGGGTGTTCGTCGGCGTCGATCCGGCCACCCGCCGTCTCGACCGGAACGATGCCGTCGATCCAGCCGTTGGCCCGCGCGGTCTCGTAGCGTGCCTGGCTGGCCGCCGCGAACGCGTCCTGGGTCTCGCGACCGATGCCGAATCGTTCAGCGAGGTTCTCCGCGGTGATTCCCATTCCGGGATCCCCGGCCGCGTCGCTCGACAGCCGGCGGCGGAGGAATGTCGGCGGGGTCATGGGAGAGGCACGGAGCGAGCGCTCGAGTTGGAAGGGCTCACGTGTCATCGATTCGGCTCCGCCCGCGACGACGGTGGTCGCCGTCCCCGTCGACACCGCCTGCGCGGCCAGCCAGACGGCGTCGATTCCCGATCCGCATTGGCGGTCGATGGACCGTGCGGGCACGGTCTCGGGCAGGCCCGCGTGCAGCCACGCCACGCGGGCCAGGTTGCCGTCCGGCGCCAAGGTCGAGCCCAGCACGACGTCGTCGACCTCGCGCGGGTCGAGCTCCGCGCGCGTCACCGCTTCGGCGAGTGCGACGGCACCGAGGTCTCGAGCCTCGAGCTCGGCGAACGCTCCCCCGCGACGCCCGATCGGCGTGCGGGCCCCGGAGATGATCGCTGCGCGCATCATCGCCCTCCTTCGAATCGGATCAGCTGGCGAAGCGCGTCTCCCGAGGCGAGCGCATCCATACCCTCGTTGATCTCGTCGAGCGAGATCACGTCGCTCACGAGCTCGCCGACGGGCAGCCGCCCCTCGCCCGCAACTCGCG
>JAJYSF010000011.1 GCA_021793715.1 Actinomycetes bacterium | reverse complement strand
GCGCGTTCGACCGCGCGGAGCGAGACGATGCGTGAGCCTCGCGTGATGCCTGCAGCATTGACGAGCTCCGGCACGTCGGTGCCGCGGACGTGACACCACCAGATCGTCCACGGATCGGTGTCAGACGCGCCGTACGAATGCGGGACTCCCTCGGGAATCACAAGTGCCATGCCACGAGTGATTCTGCTTCTGATGCCGTCGATCTCTGTCCACCCGGCACCCGACCCGCACACGATAATGATGGTCTCGCGCGAGCCTTGCGGACGGTGCCGGCCGTGGTGCCGTGCTTCGGGGAAGTAACCGGCGTCGGTGACGAGCATCCGTTGCGTCACGGATTGGCCGAGCGCCCGTTCTACGAACGGGCGTGGCAACACGCTCATCCGTTGGCGATCAAAACCCTCCGCGAGCTCCATGCCGCTATCCTCACACATCAATGTCATCGGATCGTCCATGTAAGTGGCAAGAACGGTCATGTTCGGGGCCCATCTACCTCGGTAATGTGAAGGTCTGCCGCACGATTATCCGGAACTCGACGCGCGAACAACGAATAGGACGGACCCCCGCCATGACAGAGCGCTATCTCGGTGCGGGCACGGTTGCCCGTGATCGCTCGCAGTCGACAGGTGTCGTTCCCGCGCATCTGCCGCGGCGACTCACGATCACGCTCTGGGACTTCTCGTGGTACACGCAGGCCGGTCCCGGGCAGCCTTACGAAGACCTGGACGCAACCGTTGCGGATGCCGCTGAGCTCGGCTATAATACGATCCGCATCTGTGCTGCGCCCATGCTGATGTTCGGAGGGTTCGGCCTCGATGGCCTCGCCCGTGATCTCGAGATTGAGGGGCTAGGCGCGGCACCTGAGGGCGGTTTCTACGGACAGCGCACTCGCTGGTATGACACGACCGGTGGCTTCCGCGTCGACATGTTCGAACGAACCCTGCAGCTCTTCGAGGCGGCGCGTCGCCACAACATGGTGATCGTGCTGGCCAGCTGGGAGTATCAGCAATCGGCATCGTTCGCCGCGTCGCCTCGATGGTTCGAGGCGATCGACGCCGTAGCGCTCGACGCGCGCTATGACGCGCTCGCCGTCGCCTGGGATCGCCTGATTGCCTGGCTCACGGACGGCGGCTACCGTGACATGATCGCCCTCGTCGAGCTGCACAACGAGGTCGACTTCTCGATTTTGCCCGCAGTTGCGCTACCGATTGGTCGCGCCGCCGTCGCGGACCTGCGTGAGGCACACCCCGACCTGCTCGTGACCGCCAGTTACGGGAAGCCGCCACACCTGGCGATGCACGAGGTGCCAGAAGAGTTCGGCGCGGCCCAGTTTCACGTGTATAGCTACGGCGTACTGGACGAACTTCAGAAGCGCATCGACATCCGTGCCGAGGGCACCGACGGCTTCCCGAACGCGACGCTCCGCTCGCTGATGCGCGACGACGCACCCTCGTTTCGGTCATACGGCCGCCCCGCCGACTGGAAGATGCGGGCCACGGTCGTCACCGACCAGATGGTCTACGGCTATGACTGGGTACACCCTGAAGCGTGGGACGCCTGGCTGAACGAGCACTATGCGCCCTTCGCCGAGGTCATGATCCGCGAGATCGAGTCGCGCGTCATCGCGATCGCCGAGTGGGCGCGCTGGCGCCACGTTCCCGCGGTGATCGGAGAGGGCTGGATCGGGTACACGCCCCTTCATGGTTCCTTCGAAGAAAGCCGGACCGGTCGCGATCTTGCTGAGCATGGGATCCGTACTGCTTTGAAGCGCGGCGTGTGGGGCATGGTGCTCTGTTCGAACGCGGCGCCGCATCATCCGATGTGGCATTTGCGCGACTGGCAGAGGGCAATGAACGCCGAAATTCTCTCGGCATAGCACGAGGGTGGTCGGCCGTAACGGAGTGGTGAGTATGACGAAGACGGCAGTGATCACCGGATCCGCCGGTGGCATCGGCGCCGCAACCGCTCTCTGCATGGCGAAAGCAGGAGCGAGTGTGTACCTCGTGGACTGTTCGCTGGCGGTTCTGGAGACTCGGGACCGCATCCTCGCGGAGGGTGGCCGAGCGCACGCGCGCGTTATGGACGTCGCGGACGCCAGCGAGTGGCAGGCCGCCGCGAACGAATGCCGTGACCTTTTCGGCGGCGTCGATTCCTTGGTGAACAACGCCTACACGGTCGACGTTCTCGACGTCGAATCGACGTCGCTCGAGAGCTGGGAGCGACAGGTGAGTGTCAACCTCACGGGCGGGTTCCTCGGGTTCAAGACTCTTCTACCGCAACTGCGCGAGCACGACGCCGCTTCGGTGGTGTTCGTCTCGTCGGTGCACGCTCACTTCGGCCTTCCGGGCCGGGCTGCATACGCATCAACAAAGGCAGCGCTCACGGGCCTGACCCGACAGCTCGCTGTCGAGTACGGCCCCAGGATCCGCGTCAACAGCGTGTTGCCCGGGCCTGTACTGACGGGCGCGTGGGCTGGTATCAGCGAAGAGGATCGCCGTCTGTCAGCTGAGGCGACCGCTGTCAACCGACTCGGGGAGCCGTCCGAGGTCGGCGAGGCGATTGCCTTCCTCTGCTCGGACCGTGCCTTGTTCATCACGGGCGTCGAACTGCCGGTCGATGGCGGCTGGAGCGTGAAGAAGGCGTCGTCGTAACTATCAGTGACTGAGCGCAGACAGTTTGCTCACGGGTACGCCACGGTGGCGGATCCGCTAGATCGTCAAGCGCTAGTTCTCACGGTGCCTGCGGAGCGGTTTCCTCACGGAAGAGCACCTGGCTCTTGGCTCCACCTCGGTGGTGCAGTCCGCCAGGATCGTCCACTCGCTCACTCCCCTTCGAGTTGACGCATCCGCCAGTCGGGCTCCGTCGCCGCGGCGATAAGGTGCCCGTCGCGCGCCGCGCTGAGTAAGCAACACCACGACATCGCAGCCGATCAGTTCCTCTGCTATTAAACAGCGGCACCATAGGGCGCTGATTCGCCAAGGCGCAGGCCCGGAACGCAGGCAACTCTCGATGAATTTCCTTCTTGCTCTCGGAACCACGACGTCATTGATGCACTATACGGAGCGCACGACGGGTTCGATGACACGCTCGATGCGATGGAGGCGGGGGAGCCTCAGCCTACGAAATCGTGAATCTCGCGCGAGCCGAGCCGAAAACAAGCGCGCTTATCGTCATCGCGAGTGTGCGTCAGTCGTACTCGTCCAACTCTTGAGGGCCTGACGTCGCCGGCGTCACGATCATCTCATCACCCGCCGTGAGCACGTTGGACCGTTCGGGATTGCAAGTCCAAAGACTGGCAGATCATCTCGCCCGTGGCGGGACCAAAGCCTTCGAGGATTCCTCCACAAGAGGCTTCCTGCTACGGCATCGTGCCGAACTAGGCGGATCCATCGGTTGCGCTATCGCTGTCGTTGACGCGGTTCGATGCGAGGCGTCGACCGGTTTCACCGATCGTGCACGCCGCGCTGTCTAGCGAGTGGACCTGCGTGCCGAGCGTCCTCACGAGTTCGCCGTCCGTGCCGGAGTTGGCGAAGTCGAGCAGGCTGGCTTCTTTGCGGACGAGCACGGTCTCGCCGTGAGCAGGTCCACTCAAGGAGCATGCCATCGGTGACGTGGGCGCCCTGACGAGATCGTGCGGTGTGAGAGAGAACTTCGTCGACGTCATGTTCCCGTTTACCATTCCGTGAAAGCGCCATCGTCGTCACGCCACGTGGGCGAAATCCATTCGAATTCCGCCTTGTCAGCGGCACGGACGGCGGCTTCATCAATCTCGATGCCGAGACCCGGACCGGTGAGGCGCTCGATGCATCCGCCCTCAGTGTGGAACACGGAGGTGTCGACTAGGTAGTCGAGCAGGTCGGCACTCGTGTTGTAGTGAATGCCAGCACTGATCTCTTGGATGAGGAAGTTGTGCCTGCTGAAGGCGATTTGCAAGCTCGACGCGAGAGCAATCGGACCGAGCGGGCAGTGCGGCGCGACGTGGACACCCCACACCTCAGCCATTGAGGTGATTCGCGCGACTTCAGAGACACCGCCCGCGTGCGAGATGTCGGGTTGTGCGACCGAGATGCCCGCCTCGAAGGCGGGCAGGAACTCCTGACGACTGAACAGGCGTTCACCCGTCGCGATTGGGACGCCGAGATCGGTGAGCTGGGGGAGCAGGTGCGTCTGTTCGGGTACGACGGGCTCCTCGACGAAGAGCGGCGCGAGCTCGGCGAGGCGAGGGATGAGGCGGCGCGAGTCGACGATCGACATGCGGCCGTGGAAGTCAATCGCGAAGTCGCCCTCGCGTCCGAGCGCCACGCGGGCCTCCTCTGCGCGCGCGATGACGCCGTCGAGATCGGCGTTCGTCGACACCGCGCGCGTGCGGCCAATGGCGTTCATTTTGATCGCGGTGGATCCCGCCTCGACCTCAGCGGCCACGGCATCGGCGATCTGCTCGGGCTCGTCGCCGCCGACCCATGAGTAGTAGCGCACCCGGTCGCGCACAGGTCCGCCGAACAGTTCGTGCACTGGCACGTCGTGCATCTTGCCCTTGATGTCCCAGAGTGCCTGATCGATGCCGGCGACGGCACTCGACAGGATCGGACCGCCGCGGTAGAAGGTGCCCTTCGTCATGAACTGCCACAGGTCTTCGATCCGCGACGGATCTTTGCCGATTAGCAATGGGCGCAGCTCGTCGACGGCCATCCGCACAGTTCGGGCGCGCCCCTCGAGCGACGGTTCACCCCAGCCAACGAGTCCGGTGTCGGTTTCGATGCGGCAGAGCAGCCATCGTGGCGCGACGAGGAACGTTTCGAGTCTCTCGATCTTCATGAGCGTTCTTTCGTGTGGGTGGCATCGGTCGATGCCCGTTCGAGTAGATCTTGCGTCGCCCGGCGTGCGGCTGCTGCGTCGCCGGCCGCGATGGCATCGAGTAGCTTGCCGTGCAGCGCGAGCGCGGCGGATCCAGGGACCTCCTCGTGCACAAGTCGGTCGCGCTCCTCGAAGAGCGAGCGGATGAGTAGTTCGACGCGGGTGAGAAGCTCGTTCTTGGTCGCGGAGAAGATGGCGCGATGGAATGCGATATCGGCGGACGTCGAGCTGGCGGAATCCGTCGCGCTCTGCATGTCAGCGAATGCGGCGCGCAACCGAGCGAGGTCATCGTCATTGCGCCGCTCAGCCGAGAGCGCGGCGGCGGCGGGATCGAAAATGGCGCGAATCTCCTCCAGTTCGCGCAGCAGACGGGGGAGGGTTGTAGGTGTGATCTCCCACGCGAGAACGTCCGGATCCAGCAGATTCCACGCGCTTCGAGGTTGCACGAACGTGCCGCGCCGCTGACGCGCGTCGACGAGTCCCTTTCCCGCGAGCACTTTGAGAGCCTCTCGTATGACGGTGAGGCTGACGTCATGATCGGTCTGAAGCTGCTCGAGGTTGAGCGTTGCACTCTCGGCGAGCTCCCCTTGCACGATGGCCCGTCCGATCGTGTCTACGACTTCACCGTGTAGTCCTCGACCGTTGTAGCTCGCCATTGCGCCTCCTCGATATTACATAAATTAATAATAATTATAGGATGAGCGTCATGACACACCTAGACGCCGTCTGCATCGGCGAGACGATGGTCGCGCTCGTGCCCGACGACGCTCTGCCCGTAAGCGGCGATAGCCGCATGGCGTTGCGTGTCGCGGGCGCCGAGTCCAACGTCGCGACGTCGCTCGCGCGCCTCGGGCACCGCGCTCGCTGGGTGAGTGTCATTGGCGCGGATCCGTTTGGCGCGATCATCACCCGGGAGCTGGAAAGTGCCGGCGTCGATGTGAACACCGTGACCGTTTCGGCGGACGCACCGACAGGTATCCTCGTGAAGGACACCAATGGAGAGTCGACGCGTGTGCACTATTACCGCAAGGGTTCCGCCGCTTCAAGGATGACGGCGGCGAGCCTTGCGGGCGCCGGGCCCGCCCGCCTCGTGCACATCAGCGGCATCACTCCCGCGCTGAGCGACGGGTGCCGCGAGTTGACTCGTGCCGTCGTCGACCAGCGAATGCTCACCGACGCGATCGTCAGCTTCGACGTCAACTACCGGCCGGCGTTGTGGTCGGGTTCGGACGAGGCCGCGACGGTGCTCGCGGATCTCGCTCGTCGCGCCGATATCGTCTTCGTTGGCCGCGACGAGGCTGAGGTGCTGTGGGGCACCGCGATCGCCGAAGAGGTACGCGAACTCCTGCCCGAGCCGCGAACGCTCGTTGTGAAGGATGCAGCGGTCGAGGCTGTGTCGTTCGAGAACGGCGACGTCACGCGCGTGCCCTCGCAGCGTGTCCAGGTCGTAGAACCCGTCGGCGCGGGCGACGCGTTCGCCGCTGGCTGGCTCAGTGCACTGCTCGATGAGCGCACGCCGCGCGAGCGCCTGCAACTTGGCCACCTGCTCGCGTCCCGCACCGTTCAGATCGTCGGCGACTGTGCCGAGGTGCCCACGGCCGATGAAGTCCAAGCCTTTCTCTCGGAGGATTCACCATGAACGACATATTCGAGTTTGCCTTCGCCACGACAAGTGTGATGGGTATCTTCCGCGGTCAGTCACGGGAAGGAGCCCTGCGGCTCTGCCGCGCAGCCTGGGATGCGGGTGTGGTCGCCGTCGAGGTGCCGGTGCAGAACGACGCAGCCTACGATGCGCTCGCCGCTGTCGCGGCCGAGCGCGGCGAGGGGCAGTTGGTCGGTGCCGGCACGGTGCGTACTCCGGACCAGCTGCGCCGCGCCGTCGACGCCGGCGCGCAGTTCACCGTCGCGCCCGGAACCGACCCCGGCATTATCGAGCTCTCGCGCGAGCTGGGCGTGCCTCACCTGCCGGGCGTCGCGACGTCAACTGACATCCATCGCGCCCTGCTGGCCGGTGCCGAGTGGGTCAAGGCGTTCCCCGCGGCCGAGCTCCGTCCCTCGTGGATTACGGCGCAGCTCGCGCCGTTCCCCGAAGTGAATTTTGTTGCCACCGGCGGCGTCGGCGCCGACAACGCGCGCGAATTTCTCGTCGCGGGCGCCCGCGGAGTCGCGATCGGATCCGCGTTTGAGAACCCGGAGCTACTCGCGACTATGAAGAGCGCCGGCCTGCTCGGTTGACCTTCCCGCACGTGCCTATGTCCCTGCGCGGTCCGACACTCGTTGCAGCGAATTCCGCGGAGGCGTGGGCATTCGTTGCTTCCGAAGGTTACGAGTGAAGCGCTCATTCGTCGATTTCGCGCGTTCCTGAGGAAGCGACAGGCGGAGGCTCCTAGCCTCGGCCTGCCAGGTGGGGTAAAACTCGGCTACACGTACCTGTGCTAGTGCGGCGAGAGTGACGGGGCCGGTCAGTCCCCCGACCATCTCGCTGTCGAGGTGATCTGGGACATCCGCCAGGGGGCGGCGCTGCCTATCGGCACAAGAACTCTGCCCGCGGGAAGGAGACCTTCGAGCGGTTGATCGCTGGGCTGTCAACGGGCGCCTTCAGCCTCTCCGCGGCGCCGCGTTAGGGTTCCGGGACCTCGGCAACTAGAGCGCGAGATTGCTCCTTGAAGCCGGCAAGTTCGAACCACTGCTGCACCGTCAAACGCGAGGAGACGTGCGGACATAGGGACCGTGCGGGTGGCGCACGGGAGCCGCCGCGGCCACCGTGCCGCCCGGAACGAGCTCGCACGGCAGCAGGATCTGCGGACGCGGGGTGCGCGCATTCTCGACCCGGTCGATGAGCGCGTCGAGTCCGAGCTCGCCGAGTTCGGTGCCGGGCGTGCGCAAATACGTCAACGGCGGATCCGTCATTTCGGCCATGTATGCCGATGAGCCGAGAGAGATGATGCTCACATCGCGCGGCACGTCGAGACCGCCGCGGGCCAGTCCCGCGACGAGACCGGGAGCGGCGTGCTCGTTCAGGATGATGACGGCCGTCGTGTCGGGATGGTCGACGGCGAAGCGCTCGCCGACTCGTCGGCCGTCGCCCGGCGTCTCCTCACATGAGATGAAGGTCGTCGGGTGTCCGTGGCGCTCGGTCAGTTCCCGATACGCGCGGGTCGCGCGCGAGACGAGGGCGTGATCGTAGGAGGGGCTCGCGCTGTGGAGGAAGGCGATGTCCTCGTGGCCCTCGGCCGTGAGCTGCGCGTACGCGGCGTCGACCGAGCTCGACATGTCGATGTCGACGTAGGGCAGCGCTGACGGATCCGCGGTCCGCCCGATCATCGCGAACTCGACGTCGTGCTCGACCAGCGCGGCGACGCGTGGGTCGTCGAGCTGCACCTCCATGAGCAGCACGCCGTCGACGAGGCCGCTGCGCGCGAGGACCGCGATCTGCTCGGCGTCGTTGCCGATCGGCCACATGACGAGGTCGTATCCGCGTTCCCTCGCGCGTCGCGACGCACTCGTAAAGAACGCGGCCGCGGTGAGCGACAGTGGTCGCTCCAGGGCGGGGAAGAGCATGGCCACGATGCGGGTTCGACCGCGCGCGAGCGCCGCACCAATCGGGTTGCGTGCGAACCCGAGCTCTCGCATGGCGCTTTCGACGCGCTCGCGGGTCGACGTCGTGACGCGCTTCGTCCCGTTCACGACGAACGACACGGTGGCGATCGAGACCTGAGCGCGGTCCGCGACGTCCTGCATTGTGACCATGCGTCCCCTCTTTCGTCCCCGCACATTCTGCCGGAGTTCTGTTGACACTCGCGTGACGCTGTGTCAGTCTCTCGGTGAGTTTAAGCGCTTAACCACGCAGATAGTCATCCTCACACGGCATGAAAACAAGGGAGTCTCTCATGCGGAAGAACAGGATCCTCGTCTCGGTCGGCGCGGCCGCGACCGTCTCGCTCGCGCTGGCCGGATGCGGGAGCGGAGGCAGCGGCGCCGGCGGTCCGGACACGCTCAGCGTGCTCGACTACTACAACAACGAGCCCGACAAGACCCTCGTGCAGGATGCCCTCGACGCCTGCGCGGCGGAGGTCGGCGTCACGCTCGTGCGCGAGACCGTCCCCGGGGCGGATCTGATCCAGACGGTTCTGCAGCGCTCGCAGTCGTCGACGCTGCCGGACGTGCTCATGCTCGACAACCCCGAGGTTCAGGAGATCGCTTCGACCGGAGGGCTCGCGCCGCTGAGTCGATTCGATGTCGACACCTCGGCGTTCACGCAATCGATCCTCGACGCGGCCACCTACGACGGCGATATCTACGGCCTCGGTCCGGCGGTCAACACGATCGGCTTGTTCTACAACGTCGAGATGCTGGCCGACGCCGGACTCGAACCGCCCGAGACGTGGGCGGAGCTGAAGGACGTCGCAGCCGAACTGACCGAGGGTGATCGCTACGGTTTCGCGTTCTCCGCGATCGCGAATTACGAGGGCACGTGGCAGTTCCTGCCGTTCATGTGGACGAACGGAGGCGAAGAGACCGACCTCGTCAGCGACGAGAACGCGGAGGCGCTGCAGCTCTGGGTCGATCTGATCGATGCTGGATCCGTGTCGGCGGGGTCGGTCAACTGGACCCAGAGTGACGTCAAGGACCAGTTCGCCGCCGGCAATGCCGCGATGATGGTCAACGGCCCGTGGAACATCCCTGCCCTCAACGACGAGGCCGACTTCGAGTGGGATTCGGTGCCCCTTCCGACTCCGGAAGCGGGTATGGATCCCGTCGCGCCGCTCGGCGGCGAGGTCTGGACCGTTCCGGAGACGGGCGACGCCGAGAAGCAGGAGCTCGCGGCGGGCTTTGTCGAATGCATGTCGGGCGAGGAGATCTCGCTGTCACTCGCCGAGAGCCGCTACCTCGTCCCGACGCGCACGGACATCATCGACTCCTACATCGAGACCGTCCCCGAGATGGCAGCGTTCGGCGAGCAGATCAAGACCGCGCGTGCGCGGACAGCGCGGCTCGGCGCGGAGTGGCCCGGGGCGGCCACCGTGATCTACAACGCGATGCAGCTTGCGATCACCGGCGCCGCTTCCGCCGACGAGGCGTTCGCGGAGGCGTCGGAGGGCTGATGCCGTGGCGGGGTACGGCGGCTGTGCCGCGCCCCGCCGGGCGAGCGATGACCATGACGACGACAGTGATAGGCATACGCGCGGCGCGACCGCGCGCCCGGATCCGCCGAGACGACATCGTGAAGCTGATGTTCGTCGTTCCGGCGGGCATCTATGTTCTGCTCTTCTTCGGATACCCCATCGTCAAGAACCTGACGATGAGCTTCCAGAACTATACGACGAAGACGTTCTTCACGGGCGAGGCTCCGTGGGTCGCGTTCGACAATTACGTCACGGCCATGTCGAGCAATCTCTTCTGGCCGTCGCTCGTGAACACGGTGGTGTTCACTGCGGGCTCGCTCGTGGCGCAGTTCGGCATCGGGCTGGCGCTCGCGGTGTTCTTCCATCGACGGTTCCCGCTCGGCACGGTCCTCCGCGCCTTGCTGCTGCTGCCGTGGCTGCTGCCGCTCATCGTGGCGAGCGCGACATGGCGGTCGATCCTCGACCAGGACAGCGGTATCCTCAACCAGTTCCTCACCTCCGTCGGCCTCGATGCCGTGCCGTGGCTCACCAGTCCGGACGTGGCGCTCACTGCGTGCATCATCGTGAACGTGTGGGTCGGGATCCCGTTCAACGTGACGCTGCTATACGGCGGCCTCCAGGACA
>JAJYSF010000010.1 GCA_021793715.1 Actinomycetes bacterium | reverse complement strand
GATCTAGTCGACGCCGATCGACGCGATGTCGTCGGCGGCGCGGAACGCCTCCCGCAGGCCGTCCGTGACGCCGCGCGTGAGCGCCGTCAGATCCCAGTGCATGCCGCCGGGGGTCTGCACGGGGTCGTTCGCGAAGCGCCCGACCGTCTCCATCTGGATGGATCCCCGGTCGAAACGGCCCACGATCACGCGGCCGCTCGTGGCGCCGAGGTCAACGGCGGCGACTGATTTCATAGTGTCTCCTGGTGCAGAAGTACGGCAGCTTCAATGGTGTGGCGCCATCAGACGCGTCACGAGCACGGGTCGAGTCGATCTTGCCGTACTCATGCGCCTCCGCTACCGGACGAACGCCTGCGCGACGCCGGAGTCGACCGGAATGTGCAGGCCGGTCGTGCGGCTGAGCTCGGGGCCCGTGAGCACGTAGACGGCGTCGGCGACGTTCTCCGGCACGACCTCGCGCTTGAGGATCGTGCGGTTCGCGTAGTACTGACCGAGCTCCGCCTCGTCGATGCCGTATGTCTTGGCACGGTTGGCACCCCAACCGCCGGCGAAGATCCCGGATCCGCGCACGACGCCGTCGGGGTTGATGCCGTTCACGCGCACGCCGTGTTCGCCGAGCTCGACCGCCAGCAGGCGCACCTGGTGGGCCTGATCGGCCTTGGTCGCGGAATAGGCGATGTTGTTCGGACCGGCGAAGACGGAGTTCTTCGACGAGATGTAGATGATGTCGCCACCGAGCTGCTGCTCGATGAGCGCCTTCGCGGCGGCCTTGGACACCAGGAAGGAGCCCTTCGCCATCACGTCGTGCTGCAGGTCCCAGTCCTTCTCGGTGGTCTCGAGCAGCGGCTTCGACAGCGACAGTCCAGCGTTGTTGACGACGAGGTCGAGCCCGCCGAACGCGAGGAGCGCCTCATCGATTGCACGCTGCACCGCGGCCTCGTCGGCGACGTTCGCCGCGACGCCGATCGCGACGTCGGTGCTGCCGAGCTCGGCGGCGGCGGCCTGCGCCTTCTCGAGGTCGAGATCGGCGATGACGACGCACGCGCCCTCAGCAGCGAGGCGGGTGGCGATGGCCTTGCCGATGCCGCTGGCGGCACCCGTGACGAGCGCGATGCGGCCCTGGTGGCTCTTCGGCTTCGGCAGACGCTGCAACTTGGCCTCTTCGAGCGCCCAGTACTCGATGCGGAACTTCTCCGACTCATCGATCGGGGCGTAGGTCGACAGCGCCTCGGCGCCGCGCATCACGTTGATCGCGTTGACGTAGAACTCGCCTGCCACGCGCGCGGTCTGCTTGTTCTTGCCGTAGCTGAACATGCCGACGCCGGGCACGAGCACGATGAGGGGATCCGCACCACGCATCGCCGGGCTGTCCTCGGTCGCGTAGCGCTCGTAGTACGCCGCGTAGTCGGCGCGGTAGGCCTCGTGCAGCTCCTTGAGGCGCGCGATCGAGTCCTCGACCGACGCATCGGCCGGCAGGTCGAGGATGAGCGGCTTCACCTTGGTGCGGAGGAAGTGGTCGGGGCAGCTCGTGCCGAGCTCGGCGAGCGCCGGGGCCTTCTCACCCGCGAGGAAGTCGGTGACGACGTCGACGTCGGTGAAGTGACCGACCATCGGGGCGTCGTGCGAGGCGATGCCCCGGATCGTCGCCGCGAGCGCGGCGGCCTTCGCGCGACGCTCGGCCTCGGGCAGCGCCTCATAGCCGGGGCGGACGGCGCCGAACGGATCCGCCGCGCCGTGCTCGTCGATGTAGGCCTGTGCCTGCTCGATCATCCACAGCGAGTTCCGCTCGCACTCGTCGGAGGTGTCGCCCCAAGCGGTGATGCCGTGTCCGCCGAGGATCGTGCCGACCGCCTGCGGGTTCTGCGCCTTGATCTCGGCGATGTCGAGGCCGAGCTGGAAGCCCGGACGGCGCCACGGCACCCACACGACCTTGTCGCCGAAGATCTTCTTCGTGAGCTCCTCGCCGTCGACGGCGGTCGCGATCGCGATGCCGCTGTCCGGGTGGAGGTGGTCGACGTGCGGGGCGTCGACCAGGCCGTGCATGGCGGTGTCGATCGACGGGGCCGCACCGCCCTTGCCGTGCAGGCAGTAGTCGAACGCGGCGACCATCTCGTCCTCGCGGTCGATGCCCGGGTAGACGTTCACGAGCGAGTGCATGCGGTCGAGGCGCAGCGCGGCGAGGCCCGACTCGGTCAGCGTGCCGAGGTCGCCTCCGGAGCCCTTGACCCACATCAGCACGACCGGTTCGCCCGTGACGGGGTCGGTCTCCGTGCCCTTCGCAGACGTGTTGCCGCCCGCGTAGTTCGTGTTCTTCGGATCGGCGCCCAGGCGGTTCGAGCGGGCGATCAGGTCGGCGACGGCAGGGTTCGTCATGGGGATCCTTACGCGGAGAGTGACGGAAGAATGTTACTTTTTGTAATTCTCACATTACATAACGTTTCGCGCAAGAGGTCTCGCCCGAGCGGGGCGGCGGATCCCTACCGCAGCTCGACGCGCGAGCGCAGCTCATCGAGGCGCTCGTCGGCCGGATCCAGCTCAGTGACGAGGACGGACACCTCGTCCCAGGCGAAGCTGCGCGCGAGATCCCGGCTGCCGAGCTTCGTCGAGTCGGCGAGCAGCACCACGTCGTCGGCGGCCCGCGCGAACTCGACCTTCACCTGCGCCTCCTCGGGCGACACGTCGCTCGCCCCGAACGAGGCGTCGACGCCGTTCGCGCCCGCGAACACCGTGCGATACCCGTACGAACCGGCGGAGCGGCACGCGATCGGGCCGACGAGGCTGTCGGTGAGGTCGTCCATCTCGCCGCCGGTCAGGATCGCGCGCCCCACGCCCGCGCGGCGCGCCGAGTGGACGTTGTCCCACGAGTTCGTCACGACCGTGAGCGACGAGTGCTTGGTCAAGACGGATCCGAGCGCCCCGGCCGTTGTGGACGCGTCGATCGCGATGGCTCCCGCCTCCGGCACGAGCGCGAGGGCCTTCTGCGCGATGCGCGCCTTCGCGGAGCGCCGCTGCGCGCTGCGATCCCGGAACGACCGCGGGCCGACCACCCGCGTCGCGCCACCGCGCACCCGCCGCGCGAGGCCCGCCGCCTCGAGATCCGCGAGGTCGCGACGGATCGTCATCTCCGACACATCGAGCTCGGCCGCAGCGGCCGCGAGCGCAACGCTGCCGTCGCGTTCCAGCATCTCGGTCAGCAGCGTGCGCCGCTGCTCACCGCGGACGGAACTCGTCATGGACATGGTCTCGAGCGTATCGGGCCGCCCGTTGCTCGCTCACCTGCGCCATAGAATGGCGCAGGTGAGCTCCCTGGCCGCCGAAGAACGACGCACCTGGCTTCTGCAGGAACTGCAGGCAAGCCGTGCCGTCTCCCTTGCCGACGCCGCGGCAAGCCTGGGTGTTAGCGAAATGACGGTTCGCCGAGACCTGTCCAGCCTCGAGAAGTCAGGTGTCGCCCGCCGCGTTCGCGGCGGGGCGGTCTACAACGGACCGGTCAGCTTCCAGGGGCGCGACCGCGAGCATGCCGAGGCAAAGCAGATCGTCGCAGAGAAGCTCCTCCCGTTCGTCCCCGAACGCGGTGTCATCGCAATGGACTCGTCGACGACGATGCATCGTCTCGCCCGGATGATCACCGACCGTGACAATCTCGTCGTCGTGACGAACGGCCTCGTGACGTTCCAGGTCCTCCACGACCGCGCGGGAATCACGCC
This sequence comes from Actinomycetes bacterium, assembly GCA_021793715.1. The sequence continues at coordinate 6,941 of JAJYSF010000010.1, read as the reverse complement.
AATCCTGACGGGCGGCGCGACGGATCGCAGGTCCGACTCGCTCATCGGCCCCGTCGCCACCGCATTCCTTGAGAGCATGCGATTCGTTGGCTTCTTCGCATCCGCTGCGGCCGTCGACGCCACCGCCACCTTCGAAGACACGCTCGAAGAAGCCGACATCAAACGCGCCTTCGCACGCTCATCGTCCCGCGTGTTTCTCGGCGTACACGCTCAAAAGCTCGACGAGGACGCGACAGCACAGGCTGTCCGGCTCGACCGGGTGGACGCTCTCGCGACTGATCTCGATCCGACCGAGCCGCGACTCGCGCCGTACCACGAGCACGTCCCCGACGTGCTCTGAGTGCCCAGAGCCCCTCACCCACACATTCTCCGAGCGAAAGCCTGGGCGACACCGTTGCCACTCCGTTATCTACCAAAAGTTGACAATCTCTAACAAAAGAGAACAAGATGAGGATGGCCGCGCGCCATTCATGCACGAAGAGGTGATCGATATGAACAGGGCATCTGACACCGAGTCAGCGCCCCTCCCGCTCGACGACGAGGTGCTCCGCGTCGATGGCATCGTGAAGCAATATCCAGGCGTGACTGCGCTCGAGGGCGTCAGCCTCGGCCTCCGCCGCGGCGAAGTGCACGCGATTGTGGGCGAGAACGGCGCGGGCAAGTCGACCCTCATCAAGGTACTCGCCGGCGCCGTCGAACCGACCGCGGGCACCGTTACAATCGACGGCGTCGCGCACGAGAAGCTCACGCCTCAGCTCGCTCAAGAGCTCGGGATCGCCGTGATCTATCAAGAGTTCACACTCGTTACCACGCTGTCCGCCGCGGACAACGTATTCCTCGGCGGCTACCTCAATCGCGGTCCTGTTCTCGACAAGCGCACCATGGAAGCGCGTTCCGCCGAACTCTTTCACCGCCTCGGCGTGCGGATCTCGCCGCGCGCGATCGTCGAGACACTCACGACCGGATACCAACAGGTCGTCGAGATCGCGAAGGCACTTTCGCGTCAGGCTCGCGTGCTAATCATGGATGAGCCTTCCGCGCCACTCACGGCGGCCGAGGTCGAGGCGATGTACGAGATCGTCGACGCGCTGAAGCGCGAAGGCATGACGATCGTCTACATCTCACACCGCATGGAAGAGATCTTCCGTCTCGCCGACCGCGTGACAGTGCTCCGCGACGGCGCCTATGTTGGCACCCGAGATGTCGCGGAGACCAACCGCCAAGAACTCATCAACCTCATGGTGGGACGCGAACTGAACGTGGGCTATCCGAGCCGCGAAGCACTCACCGACGAGGTCTCGCTCGAGGTGCGCGAGCTCACCGGCAACGGCGTGCAGAACGTCGGCTTCCGTGCGCACCGTGGCGAGATCCTCGGATTCGGCGGTCTCATCGGCGCTGGTCGCACTGAGCTCATGGAGTTGCTGTTCGGTGCGAAGCCCGTACAGTCCGGCACGATCGTGTTGCACGGCGATGACGTGCGTGCGAAGAACCCGATTCAGGCGATCCGCAAGGGCATCGCCCTCGTCCCGGAAGACCGGAAGCGGCACGGCCTCGTCCTCGATTTCTCGATCCGCGACAATGTCACACTGCCGCTACTCAAGCGCATGTCGACGGCGGGGGTACCGCCTCGAAATCGACTCAACCGCCTTGCCAGCGATTTCTTATCGAGCCTGCGCATCAAGGCGCCCTCGGCGCAAGAGCGCGTCGGCAACCTGAGCGGCGGAAACCAGCAGAAAGTGGTGCTCGCGAAGTGGCTCGCGACCGAGCCCGAGGTCCTGATCTTCGACGAACCAACGCGAGGGATCGACGTCGGTGCGCGGCACGAGATCTATCTGCTCATGAATCGCCTCGCTGAGGAAGGCAAGACCATCCTCATGGTGTCGTCCGACATGGAGGAGCTCATCGGAATGTCCGACCGCGTCGTCGTTCTCCGTGAGGGCCAACAGCAGGGGATTCTCACGAAACCGGACATTACGCAGGAAGCCGTCATGACGTTGGCGGCCGGAGGAGACATCGTATGATCGCAAAGTTCGCCCCCACGATGCGGAGTCTCGGGATCCTCGTGGTCCTGGTGCTCTTGATCATCGCCTTCGGCGTTCTGACGCCGAACTTCCTGGATCCCGGCAACCTGTTCAACATCGCGCGGCAGGTCACGACTCTCGGCATCTGCGCCGTCGGATTCTCGTTCGTGTTGATCACCGGCGGCATCGACCTCTCGGTCGGCTACCAGATCTCCGTCTACGTCGTCGTGTGCGGGATCCTCATGGCTGAGATGGGACTGCCGTGGGTCGTCTCGGTCGCCTGCGTCATCGTGATCGCGGTCGTCGTCGGGCTCATCAACGGCATCATCATCACGACGACAGGGGTTGCACCGCTCATCGTGACGCTGTCGATGATGACGATCCTCAACGGCATCAGCTACTTGCTGTCCAAGGGGCTTCCCATCTCGGGATTCCCCTCGGGTTTCTCGATTCTCGGTCAGGGCGCGGTCTTCGGGATCCCCGTGTCGCTCTTCGTGCTCCTCGCAGCGTGGGCCGTCGGACTCTTCATTCTGAACAAGACATATCTCGGTCGGTACTTCTACGCGATCGGGAACAACCAGGAGGCGGCGCGCCTCTCCGGCGTCAGCACGAAGCGGACGACGGTGCTCGTGTACGTGCTCTGCGCGGTATTCACCGCGATCGGCGCGATTGTGCTGCTATCACGCCTGAACTCGGCACAGTCGGCCACCGGTGCCGGCTTCGAATTCAGTGTCATCACCGCGTGCGTCCTCGGCGGCGTGAGCGTGATGGGCGGCCGGGGCTCGCTCTTCGGCGCAATCGTCGGCGTGCTCATCGTCGGCGTCCTCGACAACGGCCTGGTGCTGATGAACGTCAGCGAGTACGTCCAGCTCGTCATCAAGGGAATGATCCTGCTGATCGCCGTCATCTACGACGCGATGTCGAAGGCATCACGGGGGAAGCCGAAGAGCATCGGTGGAATCCCTATCACCCGTGCCGGACGCGTCTCGTCCGGTCAGGCCTGACCCCAGCACAGCTGCTGGGGCACCACTCACGAAAGGAACTCGAACATGAACAAGCGATTCGGATCACTCATCGCCGTCGTCGGAATCTCCGCACTCGCCCTCGCAGGCTGCGCTTCATCCGGCAGCGACGGCGGAGGCGATAACGACACCTACTCCGTCGGCGTCACTTTCTCTGACCTGAGCAACCCCGTCTGGGCAGAGCTGGTGGAAGAAGCCCAGTCGTACGGCTCCGAGCAGGGCATGAATGTCAACTACGTGGACGCTGGAGGAAACTCCGCAGACCAGGTCACGCAGATCGAGAATTTCATCCAGCAGGGTGTCGACGCGATCATCATCACCGCCGTCGATGCGCAGGCGCTCGTCGACGTGACGAAGCGTGCGCAGGATGCGGATATCAAGGTCGTGGGATACACGCAGGTCCTCGACAACTACGACGCGCAGTACCTGGTCGACGCGTACGAGACCGGGTATGCCAACGGCGAGGCGGCAGCTGAGTGGATCAACGAGAACTACGGCGATGAGGAAACCGTCGAATGGGGCCTGATGGACCTCCCCACGTTCCCCGAGATCATCGACCGTGCCCAGGGCATCAAGGACGCGGTCGAGGAGATCGCGCCGAACTCCGAGCTCGTCGCGACCGCTCCCGCTCTGACGGCGGAGGACGGCGTGGCGAACGCTGAGAACTTCCTGCAGGCGAACCCCGACATCAAGATGATCGCGACGATCGGCGGCGGTGGAGCGACAGGTGGCAATGAGGGCGTCAAGTCTGCTGGTATCACCGACTTCGATTCGTTCGGCCTGTTCGGAATCGATGCAACCGAGAACGAGATCGAGAACATCATCGCCGGAGACCCGCAGAAGTCGTCGGTGAGTCTCGGCGGCGGCAAGGCACACGCACGCACGCTGATCGACATCACGAGCGACCTGCTCGCGGGCAAGGACGTCGAGCCCGATCAGTACATGCCCGTGGAGATCATCAACGCCGAGAACGCCCAGGACTATTACGACGAGGTCTTTGGCGGCTGACTTGACACGTCGCGGGCGCTGATCTCGGCGCCCGCGACCGTCCACGATCGCTACGGCTGTGCGCCGAGATCCGGAAGGAATCACACATGACTCGCGTGCTCGCGGCGGGAGACCGCTTCATCCGATCGTCTCGATTCAAGGACTCGCTCCTCAACGCCCTCGGGGCCGAGGTCGAGGTCACTGAGATCGAGTACCCCTGGCCCGATGTCGCCTTCGGCCGCGTCGCGGAAGTCGACGAAGCGTCGGGGACCGAAGAGGAGACGATCGCCGCCCTCGAGGGTGCCACCGCAATCGTTACGCAGCTGGCACCGCTCACGCGACGCGTGATCGAGGCGTCACCGGATCTGCGCCTCATCGCGGTGTCACGTGGCGGCCCCACCAACGTCAACCTCGATGCGGCTCGCGACCAGGGTGTGCGCGTCGCAAATGTGCCGGGTCGTAACGGCATCGCGACGGCGGAGATGACGGTCGGACTCGCACTCGCGCTGCTGCGCCGCATCCCCATCGCGCATGACAGCCTGATGCGAGGCGACTGGCGTGGTGACCTGTACCGCCACGACGTGATCGGTGGGGAAGCCTCCGGCGCCGTCATCGGACTGCTTGGCGCGGGCGCAGTGGGTTCCCACGTCGCGCGCGTATTCGCAGCGATGGGCGCGCGCGTCGTCGTCTTCGACCCCTATCTTCCGGAAGGGGAGCTCGACGGCATCGCCGAACACGTCGTCGACATCGACGACGTGTTCCGGCGCAGCGACCTCGTCTCTGTGCACGCTCGCCTTACCGATGAGACCCGACACATGGTGAATGCTCGTACGCTCGAGCTCATGAAGTCCGGCTCGCACCTCGTCAACGCGGCACGTGGCGGCCTCGTCGACTACGACGCTGTTGCAGCCGCTCTCGAAAGCGGGCAGCTGAGGGGCGCAGCGTTCGACGTCTTCCCCGAGGAACCCGTTGACTTCTCCCACCGACTCTTCGAGCTCGCGCGTGCCGGTCACGACCTCGTGCTCACTCCCCACATCGCGGGCGCGAGTGTCCAGACCGCGCAACGAGCTGCGGACGGCGTGGCGGACGAGGTGCGTCGCTACATCTCTGGCGAGCCGGGACGCAACCTGCTCGTCGACGAGACCCTGACGGCCTCGACAAAGAGCTCAGCGCGATGAAGGTCCTGCTCGGCATCGACATCGGCACGAGCGGCGCGAAGGCCGTCGCCATCACGCGTGACGGTGCACGGATCGGAGACGCCGCCGAGAGGTACCCGACCCTCGTCGACGGCGGCGGCGCCGAGCAGGATGCCGAGGGCTGGTGGGATGCGGCAGTCCGGGCCGTCGAACGAGCCGTCGGATCGCACATCGTCGAGGCCGTCGCCGTCACGTCTCAGGCACCCACAGTGGTTCCCGTCGACTCCGACGGCCGTCCAACCTCCCCTGCTCTCACCTGGCTCGACCGCCGCGCCGACAGCGAGGCGGCCCGCATCAGCGATCTCGTACCCCAGTCGCGCAACGGCGCGGACCCCTTCTTCGGCACGGCAAAACTGCCCTGGCTCGCCACTCACCGGCCTGCGGCGCTCGAACTGGCTTCGCACGTGCTGTCTCCGAACGGCTTCATCGAGCGCCGGCTGACGGGAATCTCCGTACTCGATGACACGACGGCTTCGCTCATGCAGGGCTTCGACGAAGAGGCGGACGGGTTCGCCGATGCGCTGCTCGTCGCCGAGCCGTCGCTTCGCTATCTTCCGACCGTCGTGCCGGCCGCAGCCGTCATAGGGACCGTCACTGCGCAGGCCGCCACGCAGATCCGGATCCCCGAAGGGACGCCGGTCGTCGCGGGGGGAATCGACTCGATCGGTTCCGCGCTCGAAGCGTCCGTGCTCGCGGTCGGCGCTCCCCTCGTCGACATGACCGGGTTCTCCAGCGTGACGATCCTCGCGGTCGAGCGCGGCACGACGGTGCCGGGCTTCATCCACGCCCGGCACGCCGTGCCCGGTGTGGACCTCCTCATCACGGCGCAAGTCACGGCAGGCGCCACGGTCGACTGGGTCAACGGCCTCGACGCGGCAGTCGATCACCGCGACGACGCAGCGATCCTCGATCGCGCGCGGCCCGGACACGTCACGATGGTTTCCGCACTTGCCGGTGAGCGGACCCCGACGTGGAATCGCTCCGCACGCGGCATCATCGACGGCATCAGCCTCGACACCGACGCGACCGATCTCATGCTCGCGGCGATGGAAGGCAACGCGTACGCCCTCGCTCACGATATCGACGTCATGCGCGCGTATGGGTACTCCGTCGACCGTCTCGTCAGCACAGGTGGCGGGGCGACGTCAGACGCGTGGCTCCAGATCAAGTCGGACGTGCTCGGTGTGCCCGTTGAGCGGCCGGCCGCCGGCCATGGGGCCGCGCAGGGCGCAGCGATGCTCGCCGGCGTCGCGACCGGACGCATCGCGTCGTTCGACGAACTGGCCACCTTCGGTCACGGGACGGAAGCGTCGTTCGCACCAGACGCAAGCCGCGCGCCCGACTACGCCTCCGCGCGCGACCGTTGGTCGGAGATGTCGGCACTCAACACGACCCGCACGCGCGCGACCTAACCCGCCCCGCCCGTGGAGCGGCGGCGACGAGCTCCGGCCGCCCCACGACCTGCTCGTGCTCCGTGCCCCTCGGCGTGGCCGTCATGAGGAGCGTCGCACGCCGCCCGTTGATTGACCTTGTCGCGACGTCAAGGTTTACCGTGCGGGGTATGAACATCACTCTGATCGACAGCGCCGCGAGCATGCGGCGGATCCTGGACGCGCCCGTCCCCGACCGCGCCGACCTCGTGCGCGACCTGTGGGAGCCGATGGCGGGCATGTACCGCTTCGTTCCCGGCGGACTCGACATCTTCGACGCTCACG
>JAJYSF010000009.1 GCA_021793715.1 Actinomycetes bacterium | reverse complement strand
TGCCCTCATCCGTGTCGTGGCCCGGCGCATTCGCAGCGAAGTGCGACGGCGACAGCGCGGCGGTGCGCGCGGGCGCGATCCACGTGCCGTCGATGATCCGCAGGTAGATGTCTTCGAGCGAGGGGCCGCGATGCGTGAGCGTCGTGAGCGCCAGCCCACGTTTCGCGGCGACGGATCCGACCTCGGCCGTGGTCGTGTTGTCGATCGTGATGCCCGAGCGCAGGACGCGATAGTCGAGCCCGGCCTCGTCGAGTGCCGCCAGCAGCGCGTCGCGATCCTCCGCGTCGACCGTCACGGGGCCGCCCTCGGCCTCGCTGAGCAGCTCGATCGGCCCCTCGAAGAGCAGGCTGCCCTGGTTCAGCACGAGCAAAGCGTCGGCGACCTGCTCGACCTCGCTCAGCACGTGCGACGACATCAGCACGGTGCGCCCCTCGTCGGCGAAGCGACGCATGAGCAGGCGGATCCAACGGATCCCCTCCGGGTCGAGGCCGTTCGCGGGCTCGTCGAACACGAGCACGCTGGGGTCGCCGAGGAGCGCCTCCGCGACGGCGAGCCGGTGCTTCATCCCGAGCGACAGGTTTCCGATGCGCATGTCGGCCATCTCGGCGAGCCCGACGATCGTCAGCACCTCGCGTACCCGTCCCGCCCCGACGCCGACCCGTCGCGCCGCGCGCTCGAGGTACTTCGCGACCGTCTTGCGCCGCGCCTTCTCGAGCGGGAGCAGCGACATCACCGCGCCGATCGACACGCCGGGCCGCGCGATCCGCTGGTACTCGGATCCGCCGATCGTCGCCCGGCCACGCGACGGACGCAAGTCGCCGAGGAGCACGCGGAGCGTCGTCGTCTTCCCAGCGCCGTTCGGGCCCAGGAATGCCGTGACGCGCCCGGGGTCGACGCGGGCGGTCAGTCCCTCGACGGCGGGAACATCGCCGAACACCATGGTCACGTCGGCGAACTCGATCACCTTGCCGTCGCTCACGCGCGCCTCCCTCAGATCGGCGGTGGCTCCATTTTGTCGGATAAAGTGCCGAGCGGTGGGACCCCGGGCCGGGTAGCGTGAGGAAAGTGACCGAGACATTCGACGACGAACGCGTTCTCGTGCGCAAGCACGGCTCCGTGGGACGCATCACGCTCGACCGCCCGCGGGCGATCGGAGCTGTCGACACTGCGATGGTGCGAGCGATCGCGGCTGGGCTCCGGCGTTGGAGTGAGGACTCCGACATCGACACCGTGCTCCTGGATGCGACCAGTGACCGAGGCTTCTGCGCGGGAGGCGACATCCGCAGCCTGCACGAGGCGATCTCCGCGGGCAACCGCGACGCGGTCGAGGAGTTCTTCCGCACGGAGTACGCCCTCAACGCCGCCATCGCCGAGCACCCCCAGCCGGTCGTCGTCGTCGCCGACGGCATCACAATGGGTGGCGGCATCGGCCTCGCCGGTCACGCGCAGGTGCGCATCGTCACGGAGACCTCGCGTCTGGCGATGCCCGAGACGCGCATCGGGTTCACGCCCGACGTCGGCGGATCCTGGCTGCTCGCGCACGCGCCGGGCCGGCTCGGCGAGTACCTGGCTCTGACGAGCGACACGATGGACGCGGCAGACGCGCTCTACACCGGCTTCGCGGACCATTTCGTCTGGCGCAAGGACCTTCCCGGCGTCGTCGAGGCGCTCGAGACCCGCGCCGACCCGGACACTCCTGGTCAGCTGCTGTGGCTGTTCGACGAGACGCCGGACGAGAGCGACCTCGTGGTTGCGCGCGAATGGATCGACGACGCCTTCTCGCGGCAGACGCTCCTCGAGGTGCGCGAGCGGCTCCGCGAGCTCGCCGACGAACCGCGCTTCGCCGGATCCGGTCGGTCGCCCGCGGCAGCGCTCGCCGCGATCGAGGAGCGACCGCCGACGTCCCTCGCCGTCACGCTCGCCGCGATCCGGTCTGCTCGCGCACTGCCGAACCTCCGCGCCGCACTCGACCAGGAGTTCCGCCTTGTGATGTGGTTCGTCGCCACGCAGCCCGACATGCTCGAGGGAATCCGCGCGCAGATGATCGACAAGGATCAGGATCCCCACTGGTCACCCGCGCGGCTCGAGGATCTGCCCGACGACGTCGTCGGACGCGCCTTCGCGCACGAGGTGGTTCCTCTGCGGCACTGAGTTACGCGCACGATACCCACGTGTCACCTCAGGTGCGTAGGGTAGGGCGCGCCGACAGGAAGGCGACCATCGTGAACAGACAGAAGTTCGGAACGTACGGCGTGTGGTTGGCCGAACGGGCGTGGATGCCAGGAACGGCCGCGGTCGCGGAACGACTCGGATACCGCACGTTGTGGATCGGCGGATCCCCGGCCGCGGAACTCGAGAGCGTCGAGGCCGTGCTCAACGAGACCGAGAGCGTCACCGTCGCGACCGGCATCGTGAACATCTGGAACGCGGATCCGGTCGAGGTCGCGGCCTCCTATCTGCGACTCGAAGACGCCCACCCAGGGCGGTTCGTGTTGGGCATCGGATCGGGCCACCGGGAGGCGACCCCGGAACGCGTCCGCCCGCTTGCGGCGATGCGCGCCTACCTCGACGCGCTCGATGCCGAGGGAGTGCCCGCCGACGCGCGGATCCTCGCGGCGCTCGGCGACAAGACGCTGGCGCTCGCGGCCGAACGCTCGCTCGGAGCACACCCGTACCTCACGACGCCTGCACACACGAAGCATGCCCGCGGGATCCTCGGCGACGCCGTGCTCGCCCCCGAGCTGAAGGTGTCGCTCGCCGCCGACGCCGATACGGCGCGCGAGACCGCGCGGGCGTATCTCGCGCGTTACTTCGGCCTCGACAATTACACCGGCACGCTGAAGCGGTTCGGGTTCGACGACGACGCGTTCGCGGACGGAGGCACCGACGAACTCGTCGACGCCGTCGCCGCGAATCCCACGGCCGACATCGCGGCAGCCGCACTGCGCGCCCACCTCGACGCCGGAGCCGACCACATCGCGGTCCAGCCGATCGGCAACGACGTCCTCGGTGACCTCGAGCGTGTCGCCGACAGCCTGGGCCTCACCGACGCCTAGCGAGTCGCTGCCGCGCTGCGTCTACCTTCCACAAACGCATCTTCCCGGCGGGATTTAGAGCCATTTTCGTCATGTAAGGGGCGACCGCTGCGCCCAAATGACACGAATGCATCTTCCCCGCCAGTTTTAGAGCCATATACGTCATGTGGGCGGCGCCCCTATCGGCCACCTGCCCCGTGCGCAACGGCCGCCTGCCGCCCGCATCCACCTGCCCCCCTGCATCCACCCGCCCCCGCGCACACTGCTGCCCAGGGCGGGACGGCAGGCGGCGCCTACGCGTCGGTGGGGCCGCCGATGACGGGGGAGGCGCCGGTGGGGTTCTCCATCGCTTCCATCTCGTCGACGTCGACCGCGGCGTGTTCGAACTGGCTCTGGTAGAGCCGCCAGTACGCGCCGCGGCGGGCGATGAGTGTGGTGTGGTCGCCCTGCTCGACAATCGATCCCTGCTCCATCACGAGGATGAGGTCGGCGTCGCGAATCGTCGACAGGCGGTGCGCGATCACAAACGAGGTGCGCCCCTCGCGCAGCGCCGCCATCGCCTTCTGGAGCAGCAACTCTGTGCGGGTGTCAACCGAGCTGGTGGCTTCGTCGAGGATGAGCACCTGCGGGCGCCGGACAAATGCGCGCGCGATCGTGATGAGCTGTCGCTCGCCGGCTGAGACGTTGGCGGCGTCCTCCTCGAGCAGGGTGTCGTATCCCTCGGGGAGCGAGTGCACGAACCGGTCAACATAGGTCGCCTCGGCCGCCGCATACACGTCGTCGTCGCTCGCCTGCTCGTTGCCGTAGCGGATGTTGTCGCGAATCGTGCCCGCGAACAGCCACGGATCCTGCAGCACCATGCCTGTGCGTGACCGCAGATCGCCACGGGTCATCTGCGCCACGTCCTGCCCATCGAGCAGGATCGCGCCGCCGTCGACCTCGTAGAACCGCATCAGCAGGTTGACGAGCGTCGTCTTGCCAGCGCCCGTGGGGCCGACGATCGCGACCGTCTGGCCGGGCTCGACCCGGAAGGAGAGATCCTCAATCAGCGGCTGATCGGCCGAGTAGCTGAACCGCACGTGCTCGAACTCGATCACGCCCGTGCCGTCGGCCGGTGCGGTGGGCGCATCCTCGGCATCCGGCTCCTGGTCCTCCTCGTCGAGCAGCGCGAACACGCGCTCGGCTGAGGCGGTTCCCGACTGCACGATCGGCAGCATGCCGCCCAACTCCGTGAGCGGCTGCGTGAATTGCTGCGAGTACTGCACGAACGCCTGCACGTCGCCGATGCGGATCTGGCCGCCCGCGACCATCACGCCGCCGAGCACCGCGATGCCGGCGTAGGTGAGATAGCCGACGAACTGCATCGACGGCATCATCACGCCCGAGAGGAACTGCGCCTTGAACGACGCCTGGAACAGCTCCTCGTTCTCTTCGCGGAACGCCTCGCGCATCGCCTCTTCGCGGCCGTAGACCTTCACGAGGGCGTGCCCGGAGAACGACTCCTCGACGCGCGAGTTCAGTCGACCGACCTTGCGCCACTGCGCCTGGAATGCCTTCTGCGACTTCGGGCCGATGACGCCCATGATCACGCCGATGAGCGGGATCGACACGAGCGCGACGAGCGCGAGCTGCCACGAGATCGTGAACATCATGATCAGCACGCCGACGACGGTCAGCAATGACGTCAGCGCGCCGGATAGCGACTGCTGCAATGTCTGCGTCATGTTGTCGACGTCGTTCGTGACGCGGCTGATGAGCTCACCGCGCTGCACCTTGTCGAAGTGGCTCAGCGGCAGGCGGTTGACCTTCTCCTCGATCTGCTCGCGAACGCGCCACATCGTGCGCACCATGATGACGTTGATGATGTAGCCCTGCAGCCACTGCAGCAGCGACGAGGTGACGTAGATCGCCATCGCCCACAGCACGATCACGCGGAGGCGTTCGAAATCGATGCCTGAGCCCGGTGAGAAGTCGTGCATCGCGCGCACCATGTTCGCGAACTCGTCCTGGCCCGCCGACTCAAGCGCGGCGACGACCTCGGCCTGGCTCATGCCCTCGAACTGTGCGCCGAACGTCGTCGACAGTACGCCCTCGAACACGACGTTCGTCGCCTCGCCCAGCACCTTCGGCCCCGCCACCATGAGCACGACGCCGATCGCGCCGAGCACGGAGGCGAAGATGAACGCCCACTTGTGGGGCTTCAGCAGCCCGAGGAAGCGCAGGAAGCTCGGCCAGAAGTCCTTCGGCTTCCCGCCCATCGCGCCCGGTTCGTCGGCGCCGGCGGCGATCATCGCCTCCTGAGCGGCCCGCTCCTCTTCGCGCTCGTCGACCTCGACGCTCATGCCGTCACCCCCTTCTCCTCGGCGCCGCGTTGCGAGGCGATGATCTCGCGATACGTCTCGCTCGTCTCGATCAGCTCGTCGTGCGTGCCGAGGCCCGCGCTGCGGCCGTCGTCGAGCACGAGGATCCGATCGGCGTCGGTGATCGTCGATACGCGCTGGGCGACGACGATCTTCGTGACGTGCGGAAGCTCGCGCCACAGCGCCTGTCGCAGCCGGGCGTCGGTCGTCAGGTCGAGCGCCGAGAACGAGTCGTCGAAGACGAGGATGTCCGGCTGGTGGACGATCGCGCGCGCGATGGCGAGGCGCTGGCGCTGGCCGCCGGAGACGTTCGTGCCACCCTGCGCGATGCGGGTATCGAGCCCGTCGGGCTTGTCACGCACGAAGTCGGCGGCCTGCGCGATCTCGAGGGCATGCCACAGCTCCTCGTCGGTGGCGTCCTCGCGCCCGAACCGCAGGTTCGACGCGATGGTTCCCGTGAAGAGGAAGGGGCGCTGCGGCACGAGCCCGATGCCGCGCCACAGCACGTCGAGGTCGGCCTGCGTGACGTCGACGCCCTGCGTCGACACGGAGCCGTCGGTGGCGTCGAACAGGCGCGGGATCAGCGAGATGAGCGTCGTCTTGCCCGCTCCCGTCGAGCCGATGATCGCGACGGTTTCGCCGGGGTCGGCGCGGAAGGAGATGTCGGACAGGACCGGCTTCTCGGCGCCCGGATATGTGAAGGAGACGTGGTCGAAGGCGACCTCGCCGCGCGTCGGCATCTCGCTCACGGGGGACTCGGGTTCGACGAGCGTCGTGCGGCTGTCGAGCACCTCTGAGATGCGCTCGGCGGAGACGGCCGCGCGCGGGATCATGATCGCCATGAAACTGGCCATCATGACGCCGCCGAGGATCTGACCGACGTACTGCATGAAGGCGAAGAGCGTGCCGATCTCGGTGTTGCCAGCCTCGATCTCGAGGCCACCGAACCAGACGACGCCGACGATCGTGACGTTGAGCACGAGCATGACGAGCGGGAACATCAGCACGAAGAGGGATCCGACCTTGCGGCCGACGATCATGATGTCGGTGTTGGCCGCGCGGAAGCGCTGGGCCTCGATCTTCTCGCGCACGAACGCGCGCACGACCCGGACGCCCGTCAGCTGTTCGCGCATCACGCGGTTCACAGCGTCGATGCGCGTCTGGAACACCCGGAACAGCGGCACCATGCGGCTGACGATGATTCCGGCGACGATGAGGAGCACCGGGATAGAGATGCCGAGGATCCAGCTGAGCCCGACGTCCTGTCGCAGGGCCATGATGATGCCGCCGATGGCCATCATGGGTGCCATGATGAGCATCGTCGCGCTCAAGACGGCGAGCATCTGCACCTGTTGCACGTCGTTCGTGTTGCGGGTGATGAGCGACCCGGATCCGAACGCGCTGACCTCGCGCTCGCTGAACGAGCTGACCTTCGCGAAGACGTCGTGGCGGATGTCGCGGCCGAGCGCCATGGCGGCGCGGGCCGCGCAGAACGTCGCGACGATGGCCGCGAGGATCTGACCGAGCGCCACGACGAGCATCCAGAGGCCCGTGCGGACGATGTAGCCGACGTCGCCGTGCGTGACGCCCGTGTCGATGAGGTCGGCGTTGAGCGTCGGAAGGAACAGCGCGGCAAGCGCCGACGCGAACTGAAAGACGAGCACGCCCACGAGAAGAAGCCGATATCTGGAGAGATATCGGATGAGGAGTTTCAGGAGCACGCGTGAAATCCAATCACCTTGCACCGACACACGAAAGTGCGCCGGCGAAATCCCTGACAAAGGTCAGGAAGTTCAGGCCCCCAGGCCGAGCAGCTCGAGCGGGTGGGTGAGGCGCCACTCGATGCTGGGACGCGGCAGTTCGTCGGTCGTGACGAGGTCCACCTCGGCCGAATCGAGCCCGCCCGACACGGTCATCGTCCCGACCGTTGCGCCCGCGGCGTCGCCGAGATCGACGTCGACATCGGTCTCGATCTCCGCTTCCTCGCCGCTCCAGAGCGTCAGCTCGGCGGTGTCGACGAGGACGACATCCGTCTGCCCGCCCCACTCCGTGGTGACGGTGGCGACGACCGTGCCTTCGCCGACGGCCTCGACCGGTTGCAGCGCCTGAGTGATGGCGTCGAGCACGTCGCGGGTCGTACTCGCCTGCAGGTCGCTATCGGCCTGCCCCATGACGGCCGTGTACACGCGCACGGGATCCTCGGAATCGACGAACTCGATGTCCTTCGCCGTCATCAGGTTGTAGCTGACGATGTTCCACTCGTCGAGGTGGCCGGTCTTGATGCCGACGATGCCGTTCTCGCCCATGAGCGGGTTCGAGTTCTCGACGAGGCCAGGGCCCGGCATCTCGACCTCTTCCTGCGCGACGATCTCGGCGACGACGGGGTGCTGCATCGCGATCTGCGCGACGCGCACCATGTCCTCCGCCGTGGACTGGTTCTCGGGGCTGATGCCCGTGGCATCGACGACGAGGGTGTCTTCGAGGCCGTTGTCCTGCAGCCACGCGATCGCGTCACCGAGATAGGCGTTGCGGTCGAACTCCCAGAGGTCGTCGACGAGTTTGTTCGCGTAGTTGCCCGCGGATCCCATGAGGATCCCCTCGAGCAGCTGTCGGTACGAGAGGATGCCGCCGATCGGCACGTCCAGAGCCGACTCGTTCTGGAAGCGGAGATTATCGGCCTGCTGCTGGTCGAGGTAGCCGAACTCATACACCGGGCCGTCCTCGCCCAGCTCGAGCGGCTGACGCTCGAGGAGCGTCATGACCGTGATGACCTTCGTCAGGCTCGCCATCGGAGCGGGGTCGAGCCTGGTGTCCTCCTCCGCGGAGGTCACGATTCCGTCCACGCCCTCGACGAGGATCGCGCTCTGCCCCTCGACCGGCCACGGCACATCGAGCGCTGGGCCGACGGGGGTGTCCGGCGCCTTCGCGGACATCGTCGGAGCCACGTTGTCGAGCGGCCATACGGCGAAGGCGACGACGTAGACGACCGCGAGCACGATCGCCGTGAAGATGGGGGCGAGGATCGCCCCGACCCACCGGCGTCGACGCCGTTGCGTCAGAGCGACCGGCGCGCCGACGACCGGCGTCTGACCGGTCGCGACGTTCTCCGCCGTCAGCCAGGCGAGCGCCTGCTCTGTCTGGTTGCCGTCGTGGCGGGGGACGTACGCCGTCTTCACCGCGGTCGGCTGCTGCTGATCGGCGGGCACAGGGTCCTCCTCGGCGGGCGGAGGCCCGTCGTCATCGGTCTCGGAAGCGCGGGTGACGTCCGCATCGGCGGCGGCATCGGCGGCGACGATCGGCAGGGGACCGGCCACGGTCGGCGGTTCCTGGGGCGCCGGCGGCGGCACGATTGCGATCGCCTGCGTCGCTGTCCCGAGCATCTCCTCGAGGTCGCGTTCGGGCGTCGCGCTCCGCCGTCGGAATCCGCTGAACATTTCGGCGATGACCCGCACCGAGTCCGTCTGCGGGGGCGCCGACTGCCCCGGATCCGCCGCGCCGCCGTCCTCGCGGTCGTCGTCGGCATCTTCTTCGTCGTCGTCCTGCGCGGGTGTGCCGAACAGGCCCGCGATCATCGTCCCGGTGTCCGCGGGCGGCTCCGGATCGGCGGCGTCCTCGGCAGGGGCGGGATCCTGCGGGCGATCGGTGTCGGAGTCGCGGGCGTCGTCGACGGAGTCGAGCGAACGCTCGTCGTCGCGCTCGCCGGGCTTCTCGTCACTCGTCACGCCGTCAATTTACTTGATGAGACCGGGGGATCCCCTGCAGAAACCGGGGAAGCTGCTCACGATCCGATGACATTGTGCCCACGCGGCAGATATGCCTATACTCGGCCCGCCGAGGTGATCACCTCGCCTGCCGCATCGAATGATGCCGCAGCACCCACGGGAGTCCGAGAAGCCGGGCTGAGAGGGCGCGAGCCGCGCGCCGACCGTCGTACCTGATCCGGATAATGCCGGCGCAGGAAGGAGAACATCATGTCGTCGTCCGTTCCTTCGAAGCGGCGCTACACCTGGCGTGTCGTGGACATCGTCGTGGCCAGCGTCGTGGGCGTCGCCGCCGGCGTCGTGTTCTGGCTGTGGGGCCAGGCATGGCCAGCGCTCGACAGCCTGCTCTCGTTCACCCCGGGCCTGTCCGGGCTGCTCGCGGGCGGCTGGCTCTTCGCCGGCGTGCTCGGCGGCCTCATCATCCGCAAGCCCGGTGCCGCGCTGTACACCGAGATCGTCGCCGCGGTGGTCTCGATGCTCGTCGGCACCCAGTGGGGCTTCTCGACCTTCCTCTGGGGCGTCATCCAGGGCGTCGGTGCCGAGCTCGGCTTCGCGATCCTCGCCTACGCCAACTGGCGCCTGCTCGGTGCACTCGCGTCGGGGGCGCTCGCGGGCACCACGACGGCGATTCTCGACACGAACTTCTCGTCGGTCGCCGCGCTCTCCGTCGAAGTGCGCATGGTCTACGCGGCCGGCGCCATCGTGTCCGGCATCGTGCTCGCCGGACTCGTCTCGCTACTGCTCACGCGTGCGCTCGCCGCAACGGGTGCGCTCGACAGATTCGCCTCGGGGCGTGAGGCGCGAAGGCGAAGCGCGGCGACCGTCGATTCAGCGTGACCGCGCGGGTCGAGGCGCGCGGGTGGGGCTGGCGCCACGCGGGCCGGGGCGGCTGGGCCGTCTCGGACGTCGACCTCGTCATCGAGCCGGGGGAGCGCGTGCTGCTGCTCGGCGCGAGCGGCGCGGGTAAGTCGACCCTGCTGCGCGGGATCGCGGGCGTGCTCGGCGACGAGGAGGACGGCGACCAGTCGGGAGAGCTCCTCGTCGACGGGATCCGCCCAGCTCGCGCGCGCGGACGCGCGGGACTCGTGCTGCAGGATCCGGATGCGCAGGTGATCCTCGCCCGCGTCGGCGACGACGTGGCGTTCGGATGCGAGAACCTCGGCGTGCCGCGCGACGAGATCTGGCGCCGCGTGCCGCGCGCGCTCGACGACGTCGGGCTGGACGTGCCGCTCGATCACCCGACCACGCGGCTCTCGGGCGGGCAGAAGCAGCGCCTCGCTCTCGCGGGCGTTCTCGCGATGCAGCCCGGTCTGCTGCTGCTCGACGAGCCGACCGCCAACCTCGATCCGGACGGCGCCCAGTCGGTGCGCGACTCGGTCGTCGCTGCTGCCACGCGGACCGGCGCCACGCTCGTCGTCGTCGAGCACCGCGTCGACCTGTGGATCGAGCACATCGACCGCGTGGTCGTCGTCGGCTCCGGTGGGGGAGTGATCGCCGACGGGCCCGCCGAACGGGTCTTCGCCGCGCACAGCACGACGCTCACCGACGCGGGCGTGTGGGTGCCCGGCGTCGCGCCCGTCGTGCCGCGAACCGCGCCGACGGGCGCGCCGACGTCGCTGCTCACCTCGGACGACCTCGCGGTCGGCCGTCGGTCGTTCGGCGCCAAGCGCGCGCAGGCCGTCGCCACGGGGATCCGCTTCGACGCGCTCTCCGGACGAGCCCTCGCCGTCGTCGGCCCGAATGGGGCTGGGAAGTCGACGTTCGCCGCGACCATCGCCGGCCTCATTCCGCCCGCGGCTGGCCACCTCACCGCGTCCGAGGCGCTCGCCGCGGGCGCCGC
>JAJYSF010000008.1 GCA_021793715.1 Actinomycetes bacterium | reverse complement strand
GCGCACGTCCTGCAGCGCCGCCTCGCGGATGATCTCGGCGATGCGGTCCTCAAGCGATTCGTCGGTCACGACGTCGTCCGGATACAGAGCGGGCCCCTCGGGCATCCGCGCGAGCACCTCGTCGGCTACCACGTCGAGCTGGTCCCCCGTCTCACTAGAGATCGGGATGACGGCATCCCAGTCCTCGCGCAGCGCGTCGACCTCGATCAGCCGATCCATGACCTCGTCGCGGCTCGCGGCGTCGGTCTTCGTCACGAGCGCGATCTTCCGCGCCCGCGGATATCCGTCCAGACTCTGTGCGATGCGTCGGTCGCCCGGCCCCACCTTCTCATCGGCGGGCGCGCAGAACGCGATGACGTCGACGTCTCCGAGGACGGTATCGACGAGATCGTTGAGTCGCTGGCCGAGCAGAGTGCGCGGTCGGTGCACGCCCGGGGTATCGACGACGATGAGCTGGCCGCCCGGACGATTCACGATGCCGCGAATCGCGCGCCGTGTCGTCTGCGGCTTCTCGCTCGTGATGGCGATCTTCTCGCCGACGAGCGCGTTCATGAGCGTCGACTTGCCGACGTTCGGTCGTCCGACGAACGTCACGAACCCGCTTCGCGTGCTCTCCTCGGTCACTCGCTTCCGTTCCTTCCCCGGCGACTGTGCGCACGGTGCTCTGCTGCGGCGACCGGAGTCTCCCCCGTCGAGGGGTGGCGTCCGAGCGCCTCGTCCACCGCCCGCAGCGCGGCCGTGCGGTCCACGAACACCGTCGCGATCCCCCGCCCGCGTCCGCGCGAGGTGCCCCCCGTGAGCAGAAGACCCTCGGCCTCGACCTGCTCGCCCGGCTGCGGCATGTGGCCCAGGTGCTTCGACATGAGTCCGCCGATCGAATCGACGTCTTCATCGTCGATGTCGATGCCGAACAGCTCGCCGACCTCGGTCGTCCCGAGCCCTGCGCTCACGCGGAAGCTGCCGTCCGGCAACTCGACGATCTCGTTCGTGCGGGCGTCGTACTCATCATCGATCTCGCCGACGAGTTCTTCGAGGAGGTCTTCGAGCGTCACCATCCCCGCGATGCCGCCGTATTCGTCGACGACGAGGCAGACGTGCACCTGGTCGCGCTTCATCTGCTGCAGCAGGCTCTCGGCACGCATCTGCTCGGGCACGAACACGGCGGGGCGCGCGTAGGCGCTGACCGCGGCCACGCGCCAGCCCGGCGTCTCGCGGAACGCGTGCTGCACGAGGTCCTTGAGGTAGAGCACGCCGACGATGTCGTCGACGTCGTCATCGATGACGGGCAGACGCGACAGGCCGCTCGAGAGGAATTCGTCCATCGCTTCCGAAGCTGGCGCTCCGGCGTCGATCGACACCATCTCGGTGCGCGGCACCATCACCGCGCGCACGACCTGGTCGGTGAAGTCGAACACCGAGTGGATGAGCGCACGGTCGTCGTCCTCGATGAGCGCGTGAGACGCCGCTTCGTCGACGATCGAGAGCAGCTGTTCCTCGGATTCGAACCCCCGGCGTCGTCCCCCGGGAATGATCCGTTCCAGCGCGGTCGCAAGCGGTTGCGAGACGACGCCGAAGACGATCTTCGTTGCGCGCACGATCCGGGCCCCCGACGTGAGCACCTTCTCGGCGTACCGGCGCCCGAGGATCCCGGGCGCGGTCGCCACGACGATGAACGTGACGATCGCCATCACGACGACCGAGACGAGGACGCCCCAGCCAACGGAGTCGAACAGTTCGTGGAACGCGGCCGCGACGAAGGCGACCGCGGCGACGTCTCCGAGGATCCGCGCGAACGTCACGGCGGCTTCGTGGGCGGACTTGTTCGCGGAGATCCGGGCGAGCGCGCGCGGGCTGTGGCCCTCCGCCGCCATGTCCACGAGGTCTGCGGAGGACGTGACGCCGAGAGCGGCGTCGAGCGCGGTCATATACGCCGCGATGAGGAGGAGCACGACGGCACCTCCGAAGAGAAACGCCTCGATCATTGGCGCCGATTCCGCCTCTCACGTGCCGCGAAGGACGCCAGCAGTTCGCGCTGGAGACCGAACATGCGGCGTTCCTCTTCGGGCAGCGCGTGGTCGTAGCCGAGAAGATGCAGCAGACCATGCGTGGTCAGCAGCGCGATCTCGTCCATCATCGTGTGGCCGGCTGTCTGCGCCTGCACCTCGGCGACCTGAGGACACACGACGATGTCGCCCAGCAGTCCGGGAGGCGTGGGCCGGTCGGCCGTGCCCGGTCGGAGCTCGTCCATCGGGAAGCTGAGCACGTCGGTCGGGCCGGGCTCGTCCATCCACTGCACGTGGAGCTGTTCCATCGCACCCTCGTCGACGAACACGACGGCCAGCTCGGCATCGGGGCTGACGTGGAGCGCCTGCAGGTCGTGCTGCAGGAGACGCAGCACGAGGTCGATGTCGACCTCGACGTCGGATTCGTTATTGATGTCGATCATGGGTGTCCTCGCTTGGCGTTCCGGGCTCTCGGGGTCGCGCCGCGACGGCGATCCGCTCGGTTCGCGAATTCGCGCGCCTCATCGAGCTCGACGCGCCGTGCCTGGCGCGAGTCGTCGTAGGCCGTGTAAGCGTCGACGATGCGGCCGACGAGGGCGTGACGCACGACGTCGTCGCTCGAGAGGTGGGCGAAATGGATGTCGTCGACGTCACCGAGGATGCGGTTCACGACCCGCAGGCCGCTCGTGCCGCCGGGAAGGTCGACCTGCGTGACGTCGCCGGTGACGACCATCTTGGTGCCGAAGCCGAGACGGGTCAGGAACATCTTCATCTGTTCGGGGGTCGTGTTCTGCGCCTCGTCGAGTACGACGAAGGAGTCGTTGAGGGTGCGGCCACGCATGTACGCGAGCGGCGCGACCTCGATCGTGCCGGACGCCATGAGCTTCGGGACGATCTCCGGATCCATCATCTCGTTGATCGC
Organism: Actinomycetes bacterium; assembly: GCA_021793715.1. The sequence continues at coordinate 8,166 of JAJYSF010000008.1, read as the reverse complement.
ATCGTAGAGCGGCCGCAGATACGGGTCGATCTTGTCGGTCAGCGATCCGGGCAGAAAGCCGAGTCTCTCCCCCGCCTCGACGGCCGGGCGCGTCAGGATGATGCGGCTCACCTCGCGCCGTTGCAGCGCCTGGACGGCCTTCGCCATCGCGAGATAGGTCTTGCCCGTTCCTGCCGGACCGATGCCGAAGACGATCGTGTTGAGATCGATCGCGTCGACGTAATCGCGCTGTCCCGGCGTCTTCGGACGGATGCCCTTGCCTCGTGCCTGGACGATCGCCTCGCCGAGCCCCCGGGCCGGCTGCTCGCCCGATTGGCGGATCACACGGTTCGCGGTCTCGACGTCGGACGGGTCGAGCGTATGGCCGCTACGCGCGAGTGCGATGAGCTCGTCGACGAGCAACCGCGCCGCCGCGACGTCACCCGCGGCGCCCGAGAGCGTGATCTCGTTGCCGCGGACGTGGACGTCCACGTCCCGGTGGCGCCCCTCGACCATGCGCAGGAGTTTGTCCTGTGGTCCAAGAAGCTGGACCATGGCGACGCCGTCTGCCGTGATGGTGACGGTCGTCGCGTCGGTATCGTCAGCCAACGAGTGTCTTCTCCTCGAGATCGCCAGCGAGCACATGCGCGTGCACGTGGAATACGGTCTGCCCCGCCCCCGCGCCCGTGTTGAAGATCAGGCGGAACTCGCCGCCCGCCTTCTCGCGAGCGACGTCGTGCGCCATACTGATGACCTCCGAGAGGAGGCTCGGGTCGGCGGCGGCGAGCTCGGCAACGTCGCGGTAACGCTCCGTCTTGGGGATCACCAGCACGTGCACCGGGGCCTGCGGGTTGATGTCGGTGATCGCGAAGACGCGCTCTGACTCCGCGACGATCTCCCCGGGGATATCGCCGTTCAGAATGCGCGTGAAGACCGTCGGCTCGCTCATGACAGAAGTCTACCGATCCTCACCTGCAGGCGGCGGCCGTCACCAGCGTCCGCTCACCGCATTGAGCACGGCGAGGGCCGCCGGCCCCGCCGTCGACGTGCGCAGGACGGTGTCGCCGAGCTGCGCGTTCCGCGCGCCCGCCGCGGTGAGCGTGCGCAGTTCCTCCGGGGAGACGCCGCCCTCGGGGCCGACGACGATCAGCAGGTCGCGATCGTGCGACGGTTCGACGCGCGTGAGCGGAAGCTCCGCGCGTGGGTCGAGCACGACGACGTCGGCGTCATGCGCACGCGCCGCCAGCTCCGCGGTCGTCACGACGTCGTGGACCTCGGGGATCCACGCCCGGTGGGCCTGTTTCGCAGCCTCCCGGGCGATGCGCTGCCAGCGCGCGCGCCCCTTCTCCGCCTTGGCGCCCTGCCAGCGCGACACGCTCCGAGCCGCCTGCCACGGCACGATCGCGTCGACGCCGAGTTCCGTAGCAGCCTGCACCGCGAGCTCGTCCCTGTCGCCCTTCGCGAGACCCTGCGCGAGTTGGATCCGTGGAGTCGGGCGCGCGATGCTCGCGCGTCGCACGACGTGGATCTCGACACGGCTCTGATCGACTGACAGGGTCTCCCCCTCGATCCACGCGCCGCGGCCATCCGTGATCGTCACCGTCTCGCCCGGTCGCACCCGGCGCACCGCCGCGGCGTGGTGCGCCTCCGCGCCCGCGAGCGTGATCGTGTCGCCGGCACCTGCGGTGACGGACTCGTCGATGAAGTGGAGGGCCATCGGCGTCTCAGGCGCGGAACCGGTCGCGGAGCTTCGAGAACAGACCCTGCTGGTGCTCCGCCAGCCGGGGGTCCGGCGCCTTCGTGCGGGTAGCCAGTTCCTCGACGAGCTGCCGCGTCTTGTGGTCGACCTTCGTCGGCGTCACGACCTGCACGGCGACCCGCAGGTCACCGCGCCGCTTCGAGCGCAGACCCGTGATGCCGCGATCTGCGATCTTGAGCACGTCCCCCGACTGGATGCCCGGTCGGATCTCAAGATCCACGGCGCCGTCCAGTCCGTCGATCGAGGTGGTGGTTCCGAGAATCGCGTCGGTCATCGACACCTCGAGCGTCGCGAGGAGGTCGTCACCCTCGCGGCTGAAGACAGCGTGCGGTTCGACGTGGACCTCCACGTACAGGTCGCCGTTCGGGCCGCCGGCGGGACCGACCTCGCCCGAACCAGGCAGCTGCAGACGAAGCCCCGTCTCGACCCCGGCGGGGATGTCGAGGCCGACCGTGCGGCGCGAGCGCACGCGCCCCTGGCCCTGGCAGGTCGTGCACGGATGCGGGATGCGGGTGCCGAAACCCTGGCAGGATCCGCACGGCTGCTGCGTGACGACGTTGCCGAGCAGGCTGCGCACCTGACGCTGGACGTGACCGGAGCCGCCGCAGACGTCGCAGCGCTCGGGCTCGGTGCCGGGCTGGCAGCAGGAACCCTGGCAGGTGTCGCAGAGCACGGCAGTATCGATCTCGACCTCGCGGCGCGTGCCGAACACGACGTCACCCAGCTCGAGCGAGAGCCGCACAAGTGCGTCCTCGCCCTTCGCGCGGCGGGACCGCGGCCGCCCTTGCCGACCGCCCCCGCCGGCTGCTCCGAAGAACGCCTCGAAGACGTCGCCGAAGCCGCCGAAGCCGCCGAATCCGCCCATCTGGTCGTCGCCGCCCATGTCGTAGCGGCGACGCTGTTCGGGATCGCTCAGCACCTCGTACGCGTGAGTGACGTTCTTGAACTCCTCCGCCGCCTCCGGCGTCGCGTTCACATCCGGGTGGAGGCGCCGCGCGAGCTTGCGGTACGCCTTCTTGATCTCCTCGGCGCTCGCCTCGCGTGAAACGCCCAGCACGTCGTAGTGGTCTGTCACAGGTCACCTTTCCGCGGGGTTCCCGCGTGTTCTGCCTCGTGTCGGTCGTGTGAGGCCGCGGTCAGCGGCTCTCGTCCTCTTCGAGCACCCTGGTGAGGTACCGCGCGACCGCGCGGGCCGAGGCCAGGTTGCGGGGATAGTCCATGCGCGTCGGCCCCATGAGCCCGACGCGGGCGCGCCCGACGGTCGCGTCGTACTCGCTCGCCACGATCGACGCCTCGCCGAGCCCGAACGGCTCGTTCTCGCGTCCGATGCTCGTCGCGAGGCCGTCGTCATCGGCCGCCATCTCGCTCATCAGGCGCAGCAGGGTCACCTGCTCTTCGATCGCCTCGAGAAGCGGATGGATGCTGCCGCGGAAATCGTCGCCGCGTCGCGCAAGTGTCGCACTGCCCGCCATCACGAGGCGGTTCTGGCGGAATTCGTTCAGCTCTTCCGCAATCGCCGCGGTGATGGCGACCAGGCCGGCATCTCCCGCGTCGGTGGCGGATGCCTGCTCCTGGGCGCGTGCCGCCAGGTCAGCGGACTCGCCGACGAGCCGGCCGACGACCAGAGGCTGCAGCCGCGCGAGGATCCGGTCGAGCGCGAGCACGTCGATATCGTGCTCGATGACGGTGAGTCGCTGCGAGACACGACCGGTGTCGGTCACGATGATCACGAGCACCCGTCGCGCGTCGAGGGCGACGAGCTGCAGGTGCGTCACGGTCGCGCGCGCGAAAGACGGGTACTGCACGAGCGCCACCTGCCCGGTGAGCTGCGTCAGCAGGCGCACGGTGCGCGAGAGCAAATCATCGAGATCGGCCGGATCCGCGAGGAACGACTCGATCGCACCGCGCTGAGCGGGCGACAGCGGACGGAGATTCGCGAGGTGGTCGACGAGCTCGCTGTAGCCCTTGTCGGTGGGCACGCGGCCCGACGATGTGTGGGGCTGCGCGATCAGCTCTTCCTCTTCAAGCGCCGCCATGTCGTTGCGGATCGTCGCCGCGGACACGCCGAACGAGTGGCGATCGACGATCGCTCTGCTGCCGACGGGTTCGTGCGTGTCGACATAGTCAGTGACGATGGCGCGCAGCACCTGGAGCCCGCGATCGCTGACCATGACGCTCCTCTCGTTGCTGGCACTCGCTCGGTTCGAGTGCCAAGTCTACTCGCTGGGACTCACCCCTCGGTGAGTGCGTGCACCACCGCGTCGGCAAGCAGACGCCCGCGACGCGTGAGCACGACTCGTCCCCCGACGGCGGCGCGACCGTCGACGAGTCCGTCCGCCACGAGACCGGCGACGGCCGGACGAGCGGCCGGCGCGAGTTCCGCCGTCGGCATGCCCTCGCGGATCCGCGTCTGCAGCAGCACACGCTCGAGAGCGCGCTGGCTGTCGTCGAGCGTCTCGCGGCCCGCCGCCGGCGAGGATCCGGAAGCGAGGCGCTGTGCGTACGCCGCCGGATGCTTGACGTTCCACCAGCGCACACCGGCGACGTGACTGTGCGCACCCGGACCGAAGCCCCACCAGTCCGTTCCGCGCCAGTACGCGAGATTGTGTCGCGACCGCTTTCCCACGCCGGTGGACCAGTTCGACACTTCGTACCACTCGAGACCGGCGGCGTGGAACGCCTCGTCCGCGAGCTCGTACATATCGGCCTGAAGATCGTCGTCGGGAGCGACCACCTCGCCGCGCGCGATCTGACGGTGCAGCTTCGTGCCCTCCTCCACGATGAGGGCATACGCGGAGATGTGATCCGGACGATGAGACAACGCGGTCTCGACCGATTCGCCCCAGTCGGCGAGCGTCTCACCAGGCGCCCCATAGATGAGGTCCACGCTCACCTCGAGGCCCGCGCCACGGGCGAGCTCGACCGCGGTGCCGACGTTCTCCCTGTCGTGCGTGCGGTCGAGCGCAGCGAGTACGTGGGGCACGGCCGACTGCATCCCGACGGACATTCGCGTCACGCCGGCCGCGGCGAGGCGGTCGACGACGTCCGCCGTCACGGTGTCCGGGTTCGCCTCGACCGTGATCTCGGCCTCGTCGTGCACGCCGAACGCGTCCCGCACGCCGTCCAGCATCCGCGCGAGGTCGCCGGCGGGCAGCAGCGTCGGCGTTCCTCCTCCGAAGAAGACCGTGCGGGCGGGGCGGACCGGACCTGCGGTAGCGAGCACGTCGCGCGCCAGAGCCACCTCGTCCAGGAGCGTGTCGGCGTATTGGTCCTGACGCGCGCCGCGCAGTTCCGTCGACGTGTACGTGTTGAAGTCGCAGTACCCGCACCGCACGCGACAGAACGGAACGTGCAGGTAGACACCGAAATCGGTGTCGGCATCGACGCGCGCGGCCGGGGGCAGCAGGCCGTCGTGTGGGGCGGGGTCGCCGAGCGGGAGCCGCGCGGCCATCACGCGAACAGCGGTGAGACCGCACGCAGGTAGGCGGAGTTCATCAGGCGGCGTCGACGCCGCACGAGTCGCCGGAACACCCGGTACATCCAGCCGACCGGCACGTCGAATGCGCGCACCTCGAACCAGACCTCGTCGTCGTCGCGCCAGTCGACGCTGAAGAGCACCTCGCCGCTGACGATCGTCGCGTCGACGGTGCCGATCGCGAACGCCGTGCGCCGCGACTCCTCCGCGACGAAGATCACGCGGTAGTCGCCGTTGGCCTTGCGCCCGCGTGCCCGGCCGGTCAGGTGCGCGGTCGCCCCCGCCGTGACATACGGCACGCCGTCTTCGGTGTACGGCTGATCCGCGTCGCTCTTCGTCGGCGCCACCGGCGCTCCGTCCGAGGCGAAGCTCACGCCCGTGTAGCCCGGCCCCGAGGAGGGGCGGACGTCGGTGAGCTCCAGGCCAGCGCCCGTGAGGACGCGCCACGAGAGCAGGTCGTCGGCCGCTTTGCGGAATCGTTCCTCGCCGCTCCCGATCCGCCACGAATTGACGGCGGGAATGGACTTCTCAGGCGGGAACTGCAGCAGATCAGCCGCCTGGGAGGCGCCGACCGCCGCATAGTCGACCGTCTGGTCTCGGAAGGTCGCCCTGCGCATGCTGTTCACCCTAACCGGCGCGACCTACTTCTTGCCTGACGATTCGACGTCGCCAGAGAGAGCCGCGATGAATGCATTCTGCGGTACTTCCACGCGGCCGACCATCTTCATGCGCTTCTTGCCTTCCTTCTGCTTCTCGAGCAGCTTGCGCTTACGGCTGATGTCACCGCCATAGCACTTGGCGAGCACGTCCTTACGGATCGCACGAATCGTCTCGCGTGCGATGACCCGCGCGCCGATGGCGGCCTGGATCGGCACCTCATACTGTTGACGAGGGATGAGCTTGCGGAGACGCTCGGCCATGAGCGTGCCGTAGCTATACGCCTTCTCACGGTGAACGATTGCACTGAAGGCGTCGACGCGGTCGCCCTGCAGCAGGATGTCCACCTTCACGAGGTCGGCCTCTTGGGATCCGGACGGCTCGTAATCGAAGCTCGCGTACCCCTGGGTGCGGCTCTTGAGCTGGTCGAAGAAGTCGAAGACGATCTCGCCGAGCGGCATCGTGTACTTGAGCTCGACGCGTTCCTCCGAGAGGTAGTCCATCCCCTGCAGCGTCCCGCGTCGCGACTGGCACAGCTCCATCACCGCGCCGACATATTCCTTCGGCGCGAGGACCGACGCGTCGACGACCGGTTCCGTCACGGCGGCGAGTTTGCCGTCGGGATACTCGCTCGGGTTCGTCACCGTGATCGACTCGCCCGACTCCGTCTCGACCTCGTAGATCACGCTCGGTGCGGTCGTGATGAGGTCGAGGTCGAACTCCCGGCGCAGCCGCTCGGTGATGATCTCGAGGTGAAGCAGACCGAGGAACCCGCAGCGGAAGCCGAAGCCGAGGGCGACCGACGTCTCCGGCTCGTAGACGAGGGCCGCGTCGGAGAGCTTCAGCTTGTCGAGCGCGTCGCGGAGCACCGGGTAGTCGCTCGCGTCGATCGGATAGACGCCGGAGAAGACCATAGGCTTCGGCTCGACGTAGCCGGGCAGCGCCTCGGTCGCCGGCGTGCGGGCGCCCGTGATGGTATCGCCGACCTTCGACTGCCGCACGTCCTTCACACCCGTGATGAGGTAGCCCACCTCGCCGACGCCGAGCCCCTTCGATTCCATCGGCTCGGGGCTCGACACGCCGATCTCGAGGAGCTCGTGCGTGGTGCGCGTCGACATCATCTGGATCCGCTCGCGTGGTGAGAGCGTGCCGTCCATCATGCGCACGTACGTCACGACTCCGCGGTACGTGTCGTAGACCGAGTCGAAGATCATGGCCCGAGCGGGCGCATCGGCGTCGCCGGTCGGCGCGGGGATCTCGCTCACGAGGCGGTCGAGAAGTTCCTCGACGCCCTGACCGGTCTTGCCCGACACGCGCAGCACGTCGGCCGGATCTCCGCCGATGAGGTCGGCCAGCTCCTTCGCGAACCGCTCGGGGTCGGCCGCGGGAAGATCGATCTTGTTCAGCACGGGGATGATCGTGAGGTCGTTCTCGAGGGCGAGATACAGGTTCGCGAGCGTCTGCGCCTCGATGCCCTGCGCGGCGTCGACGAGCAGGATCGCTCCCTCGCAGGCTGCCAGCGAGCGAGAGACCTCGTAGCTGAAGTCGACGTGACCCGGCGTGTCGATCATGTTCAGCGCGAACGTGTCGCCACCACGCTCCCACGGGATCCGGACGGCCTGGCTCTTCACCGTGATGCCGCGCTCGCGCTCGATGTCCATGCGGTCGAGGTACTGCGCGCGCATCTCGCGATCGGCCACGACCCCGGTCAGCTGGAGCATGCGGTCGGCAAGGGTCGACTTGCCGTGGTCGATGTGGGCGATGATGCAGAAGTTACGAAGTCGCTCGGGCGGCGTTGCGGCAGGCGCGAGCGGCTGAGAGGCACGGGGCGACATATCTGAGACAGTCTACGTGGCCGGCCGTGAACGATGAGGACCAAGACACAACGGCGAGGTGTGCATGACATCTGCAGGAAAAGTGTGCAGACTAGAACGGACCAGCAACGAAGCCGGTGAGCAGTCTGCTCAGCCAGCAGGCTCTCATACGAGAGAAACGTAAAAACCAACACAGATTGATAACGCTTTATCGCCACGGGCACCCACTGTGGCGGAGGCGCCCGAGGGCGGGTTAGAGTCACCTCTCAGCCTGTGCTCCTTTGAGAAAGCCAACTGACACCTTGTTCCGATATCTGACTCGCCGCGTCGTTTCGTGGCTGGTGATCATCGTGGTGTCGACCAACATCACGTACTTTCTGGCGTGGAACTTCATGGATCCACGCAGCAATTACGTCGGTCGGCGTCCGCCCCTGTCCCCGGACCAGATCACCGAACTGCTCGAGCCGCGCAACCTGATCGGA
>JAJYSF010000007.1 GCA_021793715.1 Actinomycetes bacterium | reverse complement strand
TCCACAGCTGTCTCCCCAGGTGTGAATAACACGGGTGTGGTTTCTCCCCACCTGGGGACAGGCCTGTGGATAACTTCGTGGATAACTCGACAAACAGCGAGCTGCGGGCGCTATTTGATGCTCCCCTGGGTCAGTCCGCCGATCAGCCATCGTTGCGCGAACAGCGCGAAGAGGTAGACCGGAACGATGCCCGTCAGGCTCGCGGCGGCCATCTGCCCGAACATCACCTCGCGCCCGCCCTGCATCAGGGCGATCCCCACCGGCAGCGTCTGTGCGTCTCCGCTCTGCGTCAACAGCAACGGGATGAGGAAGTCGTTGTACACGAGGATGAACACGATGATCCCCACCGCGGCGACGCCCGGTGCGACGAGCGGGAGCAGAACGGACACCAGCGTGCGGACCGGTCCGCATCCGTCGAGCTGCGCCGCCTCGTCGATCTCCTCCGGCACGCTGCGGAAGAAGCCGTCGAGCAGCCAGATCGCGACCGGCGTGAGCAGCAGCCCCTCGATGAGACCGAGGCCGGCCGGAGAATTCATCAGGCCGACGGTGCGCACCAGGAGGAAGAGCGGCACGATGGCGACAACGGGTGGAGCGATGTACGCGGACACGATCAGCACCAGCGTGTTGCCGCCCCCGACGCCCAGCCTCGCAACCGCGTAGTTCGCAGGGATCGCAATCACGAGCGCCACCGCGACGGCGACGATCGCCACCAGCATCGAATTGCCGAGGAAGGTGAAGATCGGCCAGTTCGCCATCGCGGCGGTCCAGTTCTCCACGGCCAGCCGCGCCGGAAGAATCCGCGTCGAGAGGATGTCGTCGGGCGACTTGAACGACGTCACGAGGAGGTAGAGGATCGGCGTGACCGCGACGACGATGGCGATCGTCAGTAGTGCCCACTTCACGGCGATGGTCGCGCGTGAACGCGGACGGCGCCGAGGCCATCTTTCGCGCGCGGCGCGACGACGGTCCACGTCGGGGAGCACGGCGGCGCGCGTCGCATCGCCGTGCATGTCGGTGATCGAAGAAGCACTCACGATGCGCCTCCCTGCGCACGGCGGCGCGCCGCGTTCAACGGCACGATCACGATCGTGACCAGCACGAGGAACACGATCGTCTGGGCGGCGGCCGTTCCGAGGTCGAACGTCTGGAACGCCGTGCGATAGAGGTCATAGCTCGACACCGTCGTGTCGAATCCGGGGCCGCCGCTCGTCATCACGAACACGAGGTCGAAGACCTTGAACGACAGCACGACCTTGAGGAGAAGCGCCGTCAGGAGCGAAGGCAGCACGAGCGGCAGCGTGATCCGGCCGAACGTCTGCAGTGCGCGGGCGCCGTCCACCTGAGCCGCTTCGTAGACCTCGGACGGCAGCGTCTGCAAAGCCGCGAAGATCAGCAGCGCGCAGAACGGCGCCCACTGCCACGCATCGACGACGATCAGCGAGATCATCGCGGCTGGGCTCGAGCCGAGGAAGAGCGCCGGCTCGGCGCCGGGTGCCGCTATCTGGATCAGATTGTTGAACAGGCCCCCGGTCGGGGCCAGCATGAGGCGCCAGATGACGCCCGCCATCACGGGCGGCGTCATCAGCGGCAGGAGCAAGAGCACGCGGATGACCCGGCCGGACCGCACCGCGACGTCCAAGCACAAGGCCACCGCGAAGCCCGCGATGAGCGCGAGCACCGCGGCCGACAACGCGAACGCGACCGAACGCCCCAGGGAGGGCAGCGTCACACCATCTGCGAACATCGCCGCGTAGTTGGCCCCGCCGACCCACTCGGCGAACTGCCGACCGAGGCTCGACTCGGAGACAGACGCGACGATGCTGAACACGAGCGGGTAGACGGCGACGATGCATACGGCGATGATCGCCGGGGCGATCATCGCACGCCCCGCCCACGCTGTCCGGCGCGCGGGGCGCCGAACAGCGTGGCGAGTGAGAATCGTCATCTCTCAACCTCCGGGATCATTCTGCGAGAGGCTGCCACGCGTCCCACGTCGTCGACACAGCCTCCTCGGCGCTGAGGTTGCCCTGCAGCATCAGCGCGAGGTTGTCGCCGAGCATCTGGATCATCTCCGGTGCGGCCGGGCTCGTCGGCCACGACTGCGCGTTCGGCAGAACCTGCGCGTTGACCGCGGCCACCTCCGGCACCAGGTCGGCATAGTCGTCGCTTTCCAGCGTCGACGTGCGGGTCGGGTCGATCCCGGACCCGGTCGTGGTGATGAGCATCTCGTTCGTCTCCGCGGAAGACGCGAAGCGGACGAACTCCTTGGCAAGCTCCTCGTCGGCGGCGTTTGGGCTGATGCCCATGGCCCACCCGGCGTTGAGGGCGCCCGACACGGATCCTTCCGGTCCGACGGGCAACGGGGCGACACCCCACCCGTCGACGATCTGCGACTGTTCCGGATCCTGCGCGAAGACACCGAGATCTGTCCAGAACTCGATCATCGCGACCTTGCCGGAAAGGAACTGCGGAAGTGCCTGTTCGAAACCGATCTCGAGCGGACTCGGAAGCGCGTACTCCGACACATCGAGCATCGCCTGCGCAGCCTCCACCGCGACCGGGTCGTCCAGCCGCGGAAGCGCCGGGTCGATCGGTTCAGCCGACATCGTGGCCAACCGGTTGAAGAACGACGACCCGATGTTGAATGCGCTCTTCGAGCCGAGCAGCGCGGTCCCGTAGACGCCGTCGTCGCTCTCGTTCTCAGTGATCGTCTGGGCGACCTCAGCGAACTCCTCCCACGTCTGCGGGACATCGACGCCGTTCCGCTCGAAGATCTCCTCGTTGTAGAAGAGGACGTGCGTATCGCCGTCGATCGGCAGACCATACGTTTTGCCGTCGTACTTGCTGTACGGTCCATAAACGGCTTCGATGAAATCGTCCTGGTCGATCTCGCTGTCGCCCGTCACCCAATCCGTGATGTCGGCGAGCGCACCGGCCTCGGCGAGCGCACCGACGGTCGGATACCAGTACTGGATTACGTCGTATGCGCCGGTCCCCGACTGGACGTCGAGCGTCACCTTCGATTGGATCTGGTCGTACGGCACGACCTCGACCATGACGTCGACGTCGTGCGCGGCCTCGAACTCCTCCTCAAGGATCTTGCCAGCGCCTTCCTGCGGCGCGGCGATGAGAACGCTCAATTCTCCCCCGCCGTCGCCCTCAGAGGAACCGCCAGCGCACCCCGCGAGCGCCACTGCGGCGATCGCAATGCTCGATACCGTCGCGACACGTCGCGACGACGATATGCCCCGTTGCATGATCATCTTGTGTCCTTTCGGTTCACCCAGGGGAACCGCCTTCGCGGTTCACCTGCTCCTGTAATCGACCACGCGGGTCGGTTCGATGTCGATCGCGTGCCCGCTACCGCTCTCGATGACGACGCCGAGTTCCGGGCGTGCATCGAGGTAGTAGAACTCGATGCTGTCCGCTGTGCGCCCGCCCATAATCTTCGGAGCGCCGAGCTCCTGGACGAGCTCCTCGGCCTCGACGGCGTCGTGCTTCATCACGGCGATGTGCTGCACGCCTTCGCCGTGCTCGTCGAGGAATTCCTGGTAGATCGAGTTCCCGCCGGTGGGCTGGATGAGCTCGAATCCGAGGTCGCCGACCATCGTCTCGGCGGCCATCATCGTGAAGTCCGCGTCCTCGCCGCGCAGATCCGTGTGGTGAAGGAACGGCGCCTTGTACTCGAAGACCTTCCATGGCCCCCATCCGAGGCGCTCGCTGTACTCCTTCATCGAGCGGTCGAGATCCCGGACGACGATGCAGATCTGGCTGATCGTGTGCTTCTGGGGTGTGTTTTCCGTCATTGTTGTCTCCTTGATGAGTGGTTTTCGTGAGAGGAATCGATGATCAGACCATGAGCGCGACGACGTCCTCTTCGCGCGCAGGCTGCTCCTTCGACGAGGGGATCTCACCGACCACCGCGCCGTCGTGCATGACGAGGATCCGGTCGGAGAGGCCAATCAACTCGAGTAGGTCGTCGCTGATGAGTACGATCGCGGCCCCGGTCGCTGTCAGGTCACGGAGGAGCTCGTAGATCTCCTCCTTAGCCCCGGCGTCGACACCCCGCGTTGGGTTGTCCGCGACGAGGATCTCCGCGCCGTGCGAGAGCCATTTCGCGAACACGACTTTCTGCTGGTTTCCGCCCGACAGCGTGCGCACCTGTTGATCGATCGAACGCATGCGCACGCGCAGACGCTCCGCCCAGGTACGCGCCTCGGCGACCTCTCGCGGGCGGCGGCGCGGACCGATTCCCGACCCGCGCCCCAGTCGCACCTCGTTGACGTTGCCGGTGATGGACATGCCGAGACTCGCGCCTTCCGCGTGTCGGTGCAACGGGATATATCCCATCCGAGCATCGACACGCGAGGAGACGTTGCGCCCGACATCTGCCCCGTCGACCGTCACGGTGCCGCTCGCGTCCGCCGCGCCGAACAGGGCGGCGGCGAGCTGGTTCTTGCCCGATCCGAGCAGACCGCCGACACCGACGATCTCTCCGGCGCGCACCTCGAGATCCGTCGGCTTCAGACCGAGCGACTCGATGGACGACGCCGAGAGCCGCACCGGACCGGTCGGACCCGACTGGCGGGACTTCTGATAAACGTCCTCAGCCCGCGCGCGACCGACCATCATTCGGTGAAGTTCTGCTTCGGAGGTGGTTGGCGCCACCTCTCCCACCAGCGCGCCATCCTTGAGCACGTAGAGACGGTCGGAATGCTCCAACAGCTCTGGCAACCGGTGCGAGACGAACACGAACGCCGTGCCGGCAGCCCTCAGACGCACGAGTAGGTCAAAGAAAATCGCGAGTTCAGCGCCGGAGAGTGCCGCGGTCGGTTCGTCCATGAGGATCACTGGGAGCGATGTCTCATGGATCCGCGAGAGCGACACCGCCCGCGCGATCTCCAGCAACTGCCGCTCGCCGAACGAATACGACCCAACGGTGCGATCGACGTCGTAGTCGAGACCGAGCTCGACCAGGAGCGCTCGGGCGTGTGCCTTCGCACGTCCCGCCCGAAACACGCCGCCGACGCTGAACCGATCCTCCGCCCCGAGGCAGAGGTTGACCGCAACGGACAGCCGCGAGACGAGGCTCTGCTCCTGGAAAACGCGGAAGACGCCGTGGGTGGCTCCATCCACCAGCGTGCTCAGCGTGACATCGTCGTCGTCGATCACGACGGTGCCGTCCGTGGGCGCGAGGACCCCACACATGATGTCCATGAGCGTCGACTTGCCCGCGCCGTTCTCACCGATCAGGCCGACGATCTCGCCCGCGCGGACGTCGATGGTGACGTCATCGAGCACTCGGTTCGTGTCGAACACCTTCCCGACACCGCGCACCGCGAGGCGGGGCGGACCCGATACGCGCGTGGAATCGTCGAATTTCGTCATGATCGCCCTACCTCTGTCCGAGCGACGACTCTCCGGCGCGCGTGAGCTCGATCACGCTTCCGAGAGGGTTCGAAGCAGCATGCTCGAGGTACAAGTCCGCCATCGATTCGACAGCACCGTCAGCGAGTTCGGCCCCGAGGTCGTCAGGGAGCTCGTACCCATCAGGCGCAGGCTCGTCGATGCGGCCCCAATAGTCCTCCGGGTCGATCGGGCTGAGCGGAACCTGCGTGTCCCACTCGTCGCCGGCGATGGCGCGCGCCATGGCGGACCAGTCGAACGGCAAGGGGTCGGCTTCGTAGACGACGGACTGGTATTCGTCCGAAGCCTCAGCCGTGTCGATCGTGAGCGAGTCCTGGAACATCATGGACTCCGCGGCGCTGTATTCCTCGCCCTCGTATGCGTCATAGAGGCGCGCGACGTTGTATCCGCCGAACCACGAGCCGTGGATTGCGACCGTCGCGGCGGCGTTTCCGCCCTCGCTCATGTCCGCGAGGAACTCCTCGATCGCGTCAATGCCGCCGACCTTCACGTCGGACATGCCACGCTCGCGCAGCGCGTTGATCACGGCGATTGCCGAGTCGTCGTTGTGACAGATCACGGCCGTCACGTCGGGGTGCGCCGTAAGGAGATCCTCGATCACCGGCTGCGTGTCGACACGGCTCTCGCCGCCACTCTCGCGTCCGACGAGCTCCACGTCCGGGAACTCCTCGAGCGCACGGTCGACGCCGAGCTGGCGTTCGTCGGAGGTCGTGTTTCCCGGTGTTCCGGTGATGTGGAGCACCTCGCCTTCCCCGCCGACCTGGTCGAGCACCGACATCGCCATGTTGTAGGAGTCCTGCACGTTGTCCGGCAGGAAGTAGCCGACGTAGTGGTCGTCGTAGTCGGCCTCTCGCGGCGTCGACCATGGCTGGTTCGAGAAGACGTTCGTGACGAAGATCCCCTGATCGGTCGCCGCTTGGATGAGCGTCGGCGAGGACGCCTGATCCTGAGCGAAGACCATCGCCATGTCGACGCCCTTCGAGCCGGCTTGCTGAATCTGGCTGAGCTGTGTGTCGATCGACTGGCCGTACACCTGGACGTCGGAGTTCAGGCCCAGCTCTCCCGCTGCGGCCTCGGCCCCCTTGATCACGTCGGCCCAGTACGAGTTGTCGAGCGCGGGCACCTGGATCATGACGGTCGGCGCGTCGGCGTCAGCTGTCCCGCCCCCGTCATCCGAGGCGGCGCAGCCGACGACCGGAACGAGAACGGCTGCGCTCGCGAGCGCGGCGAGCGCGCGACGAGATGAGTTCTTCATGTGACACTCCCTTGTGTGCGGGTGGTTGGTTTCGTGGTGGTGCGAGCGCCTACTTCACGCTCGACAGCTCGCGACGGTTGAGGGTGACAGCGACAGCCACGATCAGGACGGCGCCCTTGATCGTCTGTTGCAGGAACGGATCGACGCTCGCGAGGTTCATGCCGTTGCTGAGCACGGAGATCACGAGCACGCCGAGGATCGTGCGAGATGGTCCGCCCACGCCCCCCATGAGCGAGGTGCCGCCCAAGAGGATCGCGGCGAGCGCCTCCATCAGGAATGGTTCGCCCATGCTCCCGGACGCCGAGTTGGTGCGAACCATGAGAAGCAGACCGGCGAACGCCGCGAAGATGCCGGACAGCACGAAGGCGATGAGCTTCACGCGCTGCACGTCGATTCCCGACAGCTTCGCGACCGTCTCGGCATCACCGACCGCCCGCGCGCGGTATCCGAATACCAGCTGCTTCTCGATGAACACGGCGACGACGAGCGCGAAGAGCGCCCAGAGCGCGATCGTCGGAACGACGCCGAAGATGGTCCCGCCGAACAGACCGCTGAGCTCCGGCGAGCGGAGCGCCTGCGGTCTGCCGCCCGTGACGATCAGGGCGACGCCTGCGAAGACGAACATCGTTCCGAGCGTGACGATGAAACTCGGCACTTTGAGATACACGTGCACGACGCCGTTGACGAGCCCGCAGAGCAGGCCGACGAGGAATCCGAGCACGGCGCCCCAGGGGCCAAGCGCGGTGGTGAGCATCGCCGTGCTGACGCCGGTGAGCGTCACGATCGACCCGATCGACAGATCGATGCTGCCAATCAAGATGACGTACGTCGCCCCCAGCGCGACGACGAGCAGCACCGCCATCTGACGGACGAGGTTCTGCACGTTCGCCGCGGTGAGGAACGTCGGGGTCGCGATCGAGAAGTAGACGATGAGGACGAGCAGCGCGACGATCGGCGCGATGAACACCAGTTGGGCACGGAGCCGAGCACTCCGATCCGTGCGCCCGCGCTGGGTGGCGACGCGCGCGGTCAGCGTCGCTCCGGTGCGTCCAATCATTGATCCGCTCCCGGTTCCCAGGGCCGCTCGATCTTGTCCCCATCCACCCACGGTGTCTTGACGAAGACAGCACGGAACACGGCGTCGGACGTGTTCCGGAGGAAATGCTCTTCCCCCGGCCTGGCGTGCAACAGCTCGCCCGCGCGCAGCGTCACGCGATGCGTTCTGTCGATCCACACCTCCGCCTCACCTTCGACGGCGAGGAACGACTCCGTGTGGTGCTCGTGCAGGTGGTTCGCGAAGGCATCGCCGGGGCGCAGGACGACCGTGCCGAATGCGGCGTGATCGTCCTGCGACAGGTATGCCGGGCCCCATTCGCCGAAGCGCAGCTCGGCATCGGTCGGACGCAGGATCTCGGCACTCATGAGGATGCTCCGCCGGATCCCGCGGTCGCCTCGCGGAAGATCTCATGCGCATCCGCGGGATCCGCGTCATCGTGCACGACGGCACGCACGGCGGTAAGCATCGCGGCGGGGTGCGCGCTTTGGAAGATGTTCCGTCCCATGTCGACGCCAGCGGCTCCGGCACGAACCGCGCGACTGGCCATGGTCAGCGCGTCGAGCTCCGGCAGCTTCTTGCCGCCGGCCATGATCACGGGCACGGGGCACCCAGCGACAACTTCGTCGAATCCCTCTTCGCAGTAGTAAGTCTTCACCAGCTGCGCGCCGAGTTCCGCGATGATGCGCGTCGCGAGCCCCAGGTAGCGGGAGTCGCGCGTCAGCTCCTTGCCGACGGCCGTCACGCCGAGCACGGGAATGCCCGCGTCGTAGCCCTCGTCGACGAGAGTGGTGAGGTTCCGCACGCTGCGTGACTCGTGCTCGCCACCGATGAACACCTGCACGGCCACGGCGTCGGCTCCGATGCGAACGGCATCGCGCATCGCCATCGCCGTGTACTCGTCGGACAGGTCCTTGAGGATGGAGGGACCGCCGGATGCACGCAACACCAGTCCGGCGCTCGTCGACGGCGGGATCGAGGTGCGCAGGGCACCGCGGGTCGCCATCAGCGCGTCAGCCTGGTTCTCGAGCGGAGCGATGTTGAGGTCGATCCTCTCGAGACCGCGTGTGGGGCCTTGGAAGTATCCGTGGTCGAACGCGAGCATGACGGTACGCCCCGTATCGGGGTTCAGGACGCGAGCGAGCCGGTGCTGCATCCCCCAGTCGAGGTTCGAAGCTCCGCGCACGGCATGAGTGAACGTCGCGAGCGGCGTCTCCGGCGCGTACTGCTTGGCGTCGAGGTTTCCTTCGAGATCAGCCATGGGATCGGTCTCCTTCGTGACAGGTCAGCGCTGAGCGCCGACGGGGGATGATGCGGAGCGCACGGCTCCGGCCGCGCGGGCAGCGCCCGGCGGGACGAACAGGGGGTCGACGCCCGCGTCGACGAGACCGCGGGACGCGTTGTATGCGCTGCGCCATCGGACCGCGGCTCGGTCGTATTCGTGGACGCTGTGCATGTCGGGCTCGATCGTGCGGTCGGGCGACGACATCGGTGCGAGCTCGTCGCCGACGCCGCGGGCCGCGAGCCGAGCGGCGCCGTAGGACGTCGCCTCGGGCGCTGGCGTGACGTGGACATCGAGGCCCACGACGCCAGCGATGATCTCGGGCCAGAGGCGACCGGCGCTCGACCCACCAGTGAACGTCACTTCGCCCGTCGAGGTGGCCTGGCCGCCTGTAATCTCCGAGAGGATCTGGACGTGCTCGCGCGCGACGTACGCGGCGGCTTCCTCGATCGCGCGGACGAACGCGCCGCGTCCTGTCGCCGCCGCGTCGTTGATGTCGAAGCCGGTGAAGGTCGGAGCCGTGTGGTGCCAGGCATCCGCCTGCATCGTGTCCGCCAGGAGAGCGATGACGCCGTTCGCGCCCGGCGCGACATCAGCGGCCCATTCCTCCATGACGGCGAACGCCGACGTACCCTTCTCGCTGGCGATGCCGACGGCGTCGGAACAGAAGGCGTCACGGAACCAACGCATCGAGAGGCCGCTGAGGAATCCGATCCCCTCGATCATCCATCGGTCGGGGTCGACGTGACACAGCGTGCGCAATCGGCGTTGCGGATCGACCAGGGGCGTGTCGCTCACGCTCGTCGTCTGCCAGAAGGTTCCAGCGACGATCGTTGGGCGACCACGCTGCGCGTCGATGCCGTGCAGCGCGAGCTGGGTGTCCGCGCCGCCCGCGATCACGGGGGTTCCCTGCGGCAGCCCCGTCTGCGCGGCCGCCCGGGCCGTGACGGCTCCGATGCGCGAGCCGCACTCAACGACGTTCGGCAGGATCGACGCATCGATGCCGACGCGTTCCGCGAGGTCGTGCGACCAGCCGCGCTCCGACAGATCGAACAGTGCCGAACTCGATCCGCACGTCGGCTCGGTCGTGAACTCGCCCGTGAGGCGCGTCGCGACCCAGTCGCTGAGCATTCCCAGATGCCGTACGCGCGCGAGGAGCTCCGGCTCATGTCGTGCGATCCACCGAAGCCGCGCAGGAGCCGTGATGGAGACCCAGTCCCCCGCAAGACGATAGATGTCGTCGGCGGTGCCGTCGGCAACGAGGTCGTCTGCTTCTTGGCGTGCACGCCCATCGGTATTGGGGCACGCCCACATCTCCACGCCGTTGCTGTCGTACAGCACGAAGCCCTCGCGCATGCTCGATGCCGCGACGCTCACGATCCGGCAGTCGTCGCTCAATCGATCGACGACGCCTCGCACCGCGCCGGCGACGGCGTCCCATCCGGCCGCCGTGTCGAAGTCCGTGCCGCCGGGATGGCCCGCGACGGGTGCGTGACGCCATTCGCGCTGCGCGTGGGCGACGAGGATACCGTCACGATCGAAGGCGAGCGCTCGAGCCGACCCCGTGCCCGCATCGATGGCGAGATAGACCGGCAGGCTCATCGTTCCCACCGCAGCTCATCGCCCGCGAGGAACGCGGAGACCTCCGAGGCCAACATGTCTGCGCCGCGCCGCAGCGTCTCGTAGGTTGCTCCGGCCAGGTGCGGGGTGAGGACGAGGTTGGGCTGCGCCACCAGCTCGCGCCACGGTCCGTCCGGCTCGTTCACGTCGAGCGCGGCGCCCCCGAGGTGCCCCGACGTCAGCGCGTCGAGCAGATCGGATTCGTTGACGAGCGACTCCCTCGCGGTGTTGATGAAGAGACCGCCAGCGCGCATCGCGCGGAACTGCGCGGCGCCGATCATCCCGTGGTTGTCGGCCGTGGCGCGCGCGTGCACACTGACCACGTCGGTCCGTGCGAACAGCTCGTCCAGCTTCGGCACCAGTTCGACGTCGGGGGCGCTTTTGGGGTCGACGAACGGGTCGTAGGTCAACACGGTGGTACCGAGCGCGCGTGCCCGGGCCGCGACGAGTCGTGCGACGCTTCCGTATCCGACGAGTCCGAGCGTCGTGGTGCTGAGCTCCCGCCCGAACCAGCGTGCTCCTTCGAACGTCGACTCGGCGAGCGGCTGACCCGCGTGGATGCGTTCGTCGACGTCGCGCAGCGACGCCGGCACATTGCGCAACAGCGAGATGAGGAATCCGATGGTGAGATCGGCCACCGCGTCGGCGTTCTTCCCGGGCGTCGTCGTCACGCGGACCTGACGTGCCTTCGCCGCCTCGATGTCGACGTTGACCGGGCCGCCGCGCGCACAGCCGATCAGGCGCAGGTTGGTCGCGGACGCGAGCACGTCCGCCGTCACGGGCGCCGCGTGCAGCGCGACGATCTCATAGCCTTCCACGAGCCGCGCGACCTGTGCGGGGTCGCCTTCGAACTCCTTTACCCGCGACACGTCGGTCGTCGCCGCTGCCTGATCGACGGTAGCGACATCGAC
>JAJYSF010000006.1 GCA_021793715.1 Actinomycetes bacterium | reverse complement strand
GAACATCGTGCTGCGGTACTCGTCCGGCCTCGGTCGCGACAACGACATGATGATGATGGCGACGAACCACAACTACTGGTTCGGGCGGGACACGGCGGGCATCGCGATCTCCCTGCAGTCTCCCGAATCGCGCGGAACCATGGCGTTGCGTTCGCGCGATCCGCACGACGAACCGCACTTCGACTTCGACTTCCTCTCGGCGGGGAACGACATCGAACGCATGCGCGACGGGCTCGCCCGCGGGCGCCGGCTCATGGACGACGAGGCCTTCGGACGGATCCGGACGGGCGAGCCGACATGGCCGCAAGACGACGCGGAGATCCTCGCGACGGTGAAGGACACGATGCACCTGACGTCGACCGCGCCGATCGGATCCGAGGGCTCGGCCCGCGCGGTCGTCGGATCCGACTGCCGCGTGTTCGGAACGCGCGGGCTCCGCGTCATCGACGCCTCCGTGCTGCCGACGGTGCCGAGCGCGAACACCTACCTGACGGTGCTCGCCGCCGCCGAGCTGTTCATGCAGAGATTCGAGGGGGAAGCACGATGATCAGGCCGCACACACCAGAGTCTGCGCACGAACTCGCGGCCCGTGTGGCGCGCGACGCGCGGCACCTGATCGGCGGCGAGCTCGTGCCAGGTGCGGTGTCCGCGACGGTCGCCGCGCCCTGGGATCTGTCGCGCAGCGTCACCTACCTCGCTGTCGACAACAGCGGTGCGCAGGCCGCGATCCGCGCCGCCGCACACGCCTTCGCGACGGACGAGCGGAGCCCCGAGCGCCATCGCGACGTGCTGCGGGCGATGGCCGATCGCGCGGAGGAGATCCAAGAGGATCTCGCCGCGCTCATCGCCTTCGAGAACGGCAAGCTCATGCCCTCGGCAACGATGGAGGCGGCCGCAGTGGCCGGATCCCTGCGCTACTGGGCGGAGGTCCACCCGCAGAACGAGACGCTCAGCTCCGGCGACGATCACGTCACGGAGCTGATCCGGCGCCCGCTCGGCGTGATCGCGGCGATCACGCCGTTCAACATGCCCGTGCTCATGGCGGTGAACAAGATCGGCGCCGCCATCGCAACCGGGAACACGGTGGTGTGCAAGCCCTCCCCCGCGACACCGCTGTCAGCGCTGCTCTTCGCGCGCGCCGTCGCCGACGTCGTGCCCGCCGGGTGGGTCAATATCTTCGCCGGCACCGACGAGACGGGCCCGTTCCTGTCGACCTCGCCCGATGTGGCGCTCGTGTCGTTCACGGGCAGCATTCCCGTTGGCAAGCAGATCATGGCGAGCGCCTCGCAGGAGCTGACGCGGGTGCAGCTCGAGCTCGGTGGTAACGACCCGGCGATCATCGGCCCGGGCGCGGATCTCGACACGGTCGTCCCACAGATCTTCCGCAGCGCGTTCGGCTCGAGCGGCCAGGCGTGCGTCGCCGCGAAGCGCGTGTACGCCCCCGCCGACCTCGCGGACGAGGTGGCCGACCGCCTCGCGACGCTCGCCCAGGCGACGCGCGTGGGGCACCCGTTCGACCCGGAGGCGACGGCGCCCGTCCTCACAACACGAGCGCAGTATGAGAAGGTCGATGCCATGCTGAACGAAGCGCGCACCGACGCTCAGGTCGTGTTCGAGGGCGTCCGGGACAGCGAGACGGGCTACTACGTGCATCCGTCGATCGTGACGGGCGCGACGAACGGAATGGCGATCGTCGACGAGGAGCAGTTCGGGCCCGTGCTGCCCGTCGTGTCGTATGCGACGACGTCGGAGGTCGTTGCGCTCGCGAACGCGACGCCGTTCGGGCTCGGCGCATCGGTGTGGTCCCCGGACGACGAGTTCCTCACGGCGGTCGTCCCCCGCCTCGAGGCGGGCACCGTGTGGGTCAACGGTCTCGGACGTCCGAGCCCGGCCCTCCCGTTCGGCGGCGTGAAACAGAGCGGCATCGGCCGTGAAGGCGGCGCTCCCGGCATCGACGACTTCTCGGAGCTCGTGACGATCACGCGGTTTCGCCCCACCGAAGCAGTGTGACCGGCGATGACCGATTCGTCGCCGGAGCCCGAGGAGGAGACTCCCGTCCGCCCACCGTTCTATTCCTTCGTCGACGGCGTCGCGGAGGTCGTCTCCCGTGAGGACGTCGCGTCTGACTCCGTCACGCCGCGGCTGAGCCTGATGATGCGCCGCGTGAACCAGCTGATGAGCGATGACGCGACGCGACGCGTCTACCGGCCGCACGGCTGGTCACACGCCGGGTTCCGCATCTGCATCGCCCTCTGGGTGATGGGGCCGATGGCCTCGCATCGCGTGACGGCGATGACGAACATGGGGCGCGCCACCGTCTCGGCGGCGCTCAAGCGCATCAGCGACGAGGGGCTCGTGATCAAAGAGCCCTCCCCCGACGATCTGCGGTCGGTGCACGT
This sequence comes from Actinomycetes bacterium, assembly GCA_021793715.1. The sequence goes on along the minus strand of JAJYSF010000006.1, from coordinate 9,765 downwards.
GCGCCTGACGCCCCTCGGCGAGGAGAAGATCCGCGAGAGCTACGCGGTGCACCTGGCCGGAGAACACGAGTGGCTGGACGCCCTGACTCTCGCGGAGAAGCACATGCTGCTGATGCTGCTGGAGAAGCTCGCCGCGAACGCGCCGCGACGGTAGGGTCTGTCCGCGGATCCGTGCGAGCGACGAGCTGCTGAGCACCGACCCCCTCGCGCTCCTCCTCGGCATGCTGCTGAACCAGCAGGCGCGCTCACCACGGGGTTCGTCCAGCGATAACAGATCCGGTGGTCACTCATCGGTCACTTCAGCCAGGAGGGATGCGATCGCCGCACGCACGCGCGGAAGGTCGACGCTGATGGTTGCCCACACCGCATCGTAATCGGTCGCCTCATAGTGATGCGCGAGCCGATCACGCATGCGCTTGATGCTCGACCATGGCACCTGCGGGTTCGCGGCGATCGTCTCGTCAGTCAATCGTGCGACGTTCTCGCCGATCTTGATGATGATCGATTCGGCCGCGAGCCCCGGCGTATTGAGCGCGTCGGAGACGTACCAGTCGTGGCCTCGAGCCGCGAGTTGCGTTCCGGCATCACACAACCGGACGATCTCGCGTAGGCACCGGTGGTCCCTCCCACTCATGCGGCCACCGCCGACAGCAGGATCGGATGATTAGCGGGGAGCCCCCCGTCAGTAACCACATCGACCGGAACACCGAGCAACTGTTCGGCTTCTGAGGCGAACTCGGCGATCGTCAGCAATCCGACGTTCGGCGCGCGGCTGACAAGGATATCGAGGTCGCTCTGCGCTGTGTCCGCGCCCCGCCCCGCTGAACCGAACACGCGCACGTTGCTCAGCCCGTAGCGTGCAGCAAGCTCTTTGAGTTCGCCGCGATGCTGCTCGAGCGCCTCGTGCGGCAGAGGACGCAAAGCCAAGCGCAGCCTGCCGATCATTGCCTCCGAGGGAATTCGCCGCCCGGACTCGTAAGCGGCGATGTTCGGCTGCGCAACGCCGCTGCGCAACGCGAGCTGCGACTGGCTGAGCCCAGCGCGCTCGCGCAACTTCCGCAACGTCTCACTCATATCATGATGATATCGCACGCTCTGCGGGCACGGTCCGCCACACCGCTTCCACTCGCCCTCTGAGCCGTGTCCTCAGGAACACAGGGTGGGAGACTGGAGCCATGGCCCTGCACATCACCGGAGACACCGCTGCCGACGAACTGCTGACCGAGAATCCCCTGGCCCTTCTGGTCGGCATGCTGCTGGACCAGCAGATCGCGATGGAGACCGCGTTCGCAGGTCCGCAGAAGATCCTCGACCGCACGGGATCCCTCTCTGCAGCCGACCTCGCCGGCTATGGCCCGGACGCGCTCGTCGAGGTCTTCCGCGAGACGCCCGCGGTGCACCGCTACCCCGGATCCATGGCGGGCCGCGTGCAGAAGCTCTGTCAGGAGGTCGTCGCCGAGTGGGATGGCGACGCCGCCGCGATCTGGACCGATGGGGATCCGTCCGGCGCCGAGGTGCTGAGGCGGTTGAAGAAGCTGCCCGGGTTCGGCGACCAGAAGGCTCGCATCTTCCTCGCGCTGCTCGGCAAGCAGTGCGGGTTCACCGGATCCGGTTGGCGTGAGGCCGCGGGGGACTACGGGGAGGAGGGCTCATTCCGTTCGGTCGCCGACATCACCAGTCCGGAGACGCTCGCGAAGGTGCGCGAGACGAAGAGAGCCATGAAGGCGGCGGCCAAGGCGAGGAAGTAGCGCGCAGCTTGTCGCAATCGCGACGCCCGCCGCATAGAACAGCAGATCGGTGGCGGAGAAAACAGTGCCGAAGACGAGCATGAGCGGACGGAACGCGGCACCCCACTGCTCGGGAAGGCCCGTGAGCTGGAAAAACTCCACGGAAACGCACCAGACGAGGGCCACGGCGCCGATGAACCATGGCGACCGAGACGGTATGAGGAAAGCCACGAGAAGGAAGATCAGCGCGGCGTAGAGGGTATCGCCGACGGCATCGGTGACGAATCCGGTCGGAGCGAGGAAATGCACACCGAGACCGGCCGCGACGACAACCACTGCGGCGATCGCGATGGGGAGGCGGCGCATGGGGCGATCGTACGGCGTGAGCGCTGGATGGGTCCTTTTATCGTCCGTTGCCCGCGGTCGTCAGCGGAGCCGATGACTGCGCGCGTCAACTCTCGATGGCGGTGGACGGCGGCACGGGGTATCCCACCGACGCGGCCCAGGCGATCCAGTTCTGAGGGATCCACTCGTCGGTCGCGAACTGCGGGTGATCGGGGTGCATCGACAGCGCCCACAGCGCGAACACGAGCTCCGACCAGTCGGACGTCATCCGCCATGTCACGGGACCGCCCTCGGACTGTCCCTGCATCACGAGCACCGTGAACGCGTCCATCTCGGCGAGCTGGATCGCATCCCACGTCCAGCGGAACAGCCCCGTGTTCGTCGCGAGATAGAACCCGCGACTCGTCACCGTGATGGTGCCGCCGAAGTCGGGCCGCCACGCGATCTGCGCGTCGGAGGCGGCCTGCGAGCGCCGCTGAGCGTTTCCGACCGCGGATCCGAAGAGCGTGCCAGCCGTCATCGCCAGCCCGAAAGCGCCGGTCCCGAACACGAATGAGCTGTCGTGCACGTAGCTTCCGTCGCCGAGCGCGCGCATCGAGTCCATCGTGAACGGACCGCCGGCGAACGCGACCTCATCCGGTGCGATGGGGAACGCCGTCGACACCCGCTGGACGGGTACCCGTTCGCTGCGGAGGTCGTTCACGATCGAGATCGCGTGCCACAACGCCGCGTCCGCCGACGTCCACTGCCGTGGTCCTGCGTTCACCGGCCACCCCCTGGTCCCCTCACCGGCATTCGTCCTCTGACCGGCAGACTATGCGATCGCGGAGCGCGCATGCCAGACACGGCACGGCCAGACGCCGTGCCGGAGTCGCGGCGATTGGCCGCCCCCGCGGATCCCATCACCCAGATCCGTCCGAGGAAACGGCGATTCTCCGCGCGAGCGGACGCGCCGGGTCACGCATGCGAGGAGCACTCCGAAACGTCGCGCCTCTACGCCGCCGACTGTCGAGGAGGGTGGCCAGTTCCAATAGACGGAATGGCAGCGGCAGGGTGATTGCGTACAGTGGGATATCGGCCTTGGCTCAGCGATGAGAGATCCTCGATCGACGGCAGTTGATAACCCGGCGAGTCATACGCTTCGGCAACGTACCGTCTCACTCAAATGGCTGGAGAATTCATGAAGATCGATATCCACGGACACGTTACAGCCCCCGCTTCCCTGTACGCGTACAAGGCCGGCCTCCTTTCCCACCGCGGTGCGCACGGCCGGGGCAGCGCGGGAGTGACCGACGAAACCCTTCGCGCAGCGCTTGACGCTCCGAACCCGAGCTTCGGCAACGTGTCACACATGGATCATCTCGACAACGCGGGAATCGATCTCCAGCTGATCTCTCCGCGTCCATACCAGATGATGCACAGCGAACAGGCGAAGCTCGTCGAGTGGTTCACCGCCGAGACGAACGACGTGATCGCTCGCTCCGTGTCGCTGGAACCGGACCGGTTCCGGGGCGTCGCCGGCTTGCCGCAGAGCATGGACACCAGCCCTGAGCAGTGGGCAGCCGAGCTGCGTCGTGCCGTCACGGAGCTGGGGTTCGTCGGCGTGATGCTGAACACGGACCCCTATGAGGGCACCGCGCAGCCGCCCGCACTCGGCGACCGATTCTGGTACCCGATCTGGGAAGCCGTGAGCGAGTTGGACGTGCCCATCCTGCTCCATTCCGCTGGCTGCCGGCCGCCGGCGCGCGAAACGTACTCACTGCACTTCATTCAGGAAGAGACGATCGCGGTCATCGGTTTGATCAACTCATCGGTTTTCGACGACTTCCCCGACCTCAAGATCATCGTCTCCCACGGCGGAGGCGCAATCCCCTACCAGCGCGGTCGGTTCTTCCCAGCCGCAATGCGCAAGGGCACGACGTTCCGCGATCAGCTCCGCAAGCTCTACTACGACACCTGCCTGTACACGCAGGACTCCATCGAACTACTGATTCGTGCCGTCGGCTCCGACCGAACGGTGTTCGGATCCGAGAAGCCCGGCACGGGATCGCACGTCGACCCCAACACGGGGCGGTGGATCGATGACATCCATCTGCTGATCGAGGACATCGACTGGCTCACGGACGATGACCGCTCGCGGCTGTTTGAGAGCAACGCCAAGACACTCTTCCGGCTGTAGTCCACCGATGTCCGGCTCACAGCATTCACGTTACGACCTCGACGCGGTCCGCGAGGAGGTCCTCACCCTCGGCACCGCCACGCTCTACGAAGCATCGGGCATGGACTGCCTGCTAACGCCTGCGCTACGGCCGGTATGGTCGGGCGCGGCGCTCGTCGCACGGGCGCTCCCCGTCGCGACAGCCGCGGGCGACAACCTCTCCCTGCATCTTGCCATCGAGCAGGCCCGGCCCGGGGAGGCCCTCGTCGTCGACGCGCAACAAGCGGAGCACGGCTATTGGGGTGAGGTCCTCACCGCGTTCGCGCAGGCGCAGCGCGTTTCCGGCCTCGTCATCCTCGGTGGAGTACGGGACGTGCGAGACATCGCTGCACGTCGCTTCCCCGTTTTCAGCACGTCGATCGCTCTCGCCGGCACGACAAAGGACGACGCCGGGGCGATCGGCAAGCCGCTGCGTTGCGGACAGGCCGTCGTTCGACGCGGTGACGTGGTCGTCGCCGACGAGGACGGAGTCATCGCGATTCCCGACGATGCATTCGCGGCGGTACTGAGCCGGTCCCGCGAGCGCGCCCAGAAGGAGGCCGAATACATGCGGCAACTCGCGGACGGAGCGTCGAGCGTCACGCTCTACGGCTTCGACCGCGACGGGCACCGCTAGCGGTGCCGGGGCCGCTCACGGGAGAGCATTGCGGATGAGAGTCGCGGCCTCGGCGAGGGCGGAGTAGAGCCCATGCACTCGGGATTTCGGCATGCGGCTGGCCGGAGTGGAACACGCGAGAGCGGCAATCGTTCGACCGATGCGGTCTCTCACGGGCACTGCGATCGCCCGAAGTCCATGGGCGCTCTCCTCGTCGTTGAACGCGTACCCCTTCAGCTGCACGTAAGCGAGCTCTTCACGGAGTTGCGCGGTCGTCTTGCGTGTCTGCGCCGTGACCTTCTTCAAGCCTCGAGGGTAGAGCTCTCGAATCGTCTCCGGCGGAAGTGAGGCGAGGAGCACCTTCCCGCCGGAGGTAGCATAAGCCGGCAGAACGAGTCCCGTCGCGACTCGAGTTCGCACAACCTTCGGCCCCTCGACGCCGCCGATGAATTTTGCGTTCGCACCATCCAGGACGATGATGTTCACCGTCTCTCCGAGCTGCTCAGCAAGTGTCTTCATGTGCGGCTCTGCGAAGCGGCGCAGGTCGAATTCGCTGATGGACCGCAGCCCGAGTTCGATCAGCGCGGTCCCCGCACGAAACGCACGAGTAACGCGATCCTGTACGAGAAATTGTCTCCACGCCAGCGTGACAAGCAGCCGGTGCGCCGTCGACCGAGCGACCCCCAATTCGTCCGCGACCATCGAGACTCGGAGCTCGCTGTGGTCGTCGAGCATGCTGAGCACACGAAGCGCATGGTCGACCGACTCGATGCGATCGGGTGGAGGCGGAGTCGTGAGCCCTTTGGACATGAAGCCATTATGCACATCCTGGTCGCGGTGCGATTCCGCTCTGCGGGACGTTAGACATTTCTGTTCCCGCTGTCGGGCGCCCGTGGCGCAGATTGATGGTACTCCTTGGGTGAGCCCGAGACTCAGAGAAGAGTGAGGTGGTCCCCGCGTGATGAAGATCCGTCGGCAACCGAGCAACGGTGCATTCACCACTCGACGCAGCATGCTACCGCTGGTGGTCGTAGCCGTGCTGCTGTTCGCATTGCCTGTTGTGATGCTCGTTGTGGGTGCATTCCGAAACGCGCCCCCGGGGCAACCGCCGCAATGGTCATTCGATGCCTTCGGCCGCACGCTCGGCGGCGCGAGTACCTACTCGACATTCGTCAACTCCCTTGCGATTGCCGTCGTGTGCGCAGCATTCTCCGTCCTTCTCGCACTGGTGCTCGTTTTCTTCGCGGTGAGAAGTACCGCTCCGTTGCGCCGGATCGTGACGCCCATCATGGTGCTTGTCCTCGCCCTTCCACCGCTGTTCTACGCCATGAGCTGGGGCATGCTCTGGAACCCCCGCCTCGGGCAGGTCAACCAGTGGTGGATGGCATTGACGGGCGGTGAAGAGCCGCTGTTCTCTGCGTATTCCTGGCCGGGCCTGGTGTCCGTGATGGTGCTGAAGGGGACATCCTTCTGCTATCTTCTGCTGCTCGGTCCGTTCCGCGCTATGGACCGGACGCTGGAGGAGGCCGCGCAGATGTCAGGAGCGAGCAGGATCCGGACGATTTTTAGCATCGACCTGGCGGTTCTGATGCCCGCGATCTCCGGCGTGGTCATCCTGAATCTGATCATCGGACTCGAGGCGTTCGAGGTGCCGCTCTTTCTCGGCACGCCCGCAGGGATCGACGTGTTCTCGACCGAGGTGTACGGCTACATCGCTGACCAGACGCCAGCCGACTATGGCGGTGCCAGCGTCCTCTCATTGGTACTCGTCGCGCTCGTGCTTCTTATGGTCGCCGTGCAGTGGCGTGTGCTCGGCCGCAAGAAATACACGACGGTGACAGGCAAGGGCTATGACACAGCGCCGTGGGAAATCGGCGGCTGGCGCTGGGTGGGTACGGGAGTCATCGCCCTGTACGTCCTCTTCGGAGTCGCTCTCCCGCTCGCGCAGCTCCTCCTCGGAAGTTTCCAGCCATTCTTCGGCGGCGATGTCTACTCCACAGCGAACTACGAGATGCTCTTCAGCGACCCACGCACAATGGAGGCTCTTCGCTCGACGATCATCGTCGCGGTGGTGGGCGGTCTCGCTGCGGTCGCGCTTGCTTTCATCACGATGTACGCCGTCAGTCACAACGAAACCTGGATGCGTCGAGTCTTGGAAATGCTCACGTGGCTGCCGTTCACCCTGCCTGGCATTGTTCTCGCTCTCGGGCTTGCGTGGACGTACGTCAGTCTGCCGGGCGTCCGCCAACTGTACGGCTCGATGCTGCTCGTCGGGCTGGGCCTCGTCATCGCCGCGACACCGATCGCCACCCGCGCGATTCAGCCCGCCCTCATGCAAATCAATCGCGAGCTCGAGGAGGCTTCTCGCATCAGCGGCGCACACCCGGCCCGCGTGGTGTTCGGCGTCGTCTTGCCGCTGATTGCGCCCAGCTTCTTCGCGGCGTGGTTCGTGGTCGCGATCGTGATCTCTGGCAACCTCTCGATTCCCGTTCTGCTGTCATCATCTCTGACGCCGACCGTGCCGCTGTTGGTGTACGACATGAACACGCAGGGCTACTCGTCGCGAGCGGCAGCACTCCTCATTCTCGTGCTGGCAACACTCACGGCCGGAATGCTCCTCCTCCTGGCGCTGCAACGCATCGCCACGATCATGGCCCGCCGGTATCGCGTACCCGGGCGAGCCGCATCGCCATCCGGTGAGGCGACCCCCGCCGCATCGTCGACCGCCGCCGAGACAAACAACTGACAACGTTTATCAACCGATCCTGGATGGGAGAAGACATGGCATCCCTCACAATGGCCTTCGCCACTTCACACGCACCGCAACTCGGCACTCCGCCCGAAAATTGGGATGCGCGTGCAGCTGCGGACAAGCGGAATGAGCGCCTCGCGTTTCGCGGCCAGACCTATTCATTTGGCGAGTTGAGCTCGCTGCGCAACTCGGCATTCGGCGACGAGCTTGGCGTGGAGACATTCCGCGAAAAATTCGCGCGATGCCGGTCCGCCATCGACCAGCTCGAGGAGTTCGTCCGGTCGTCGGAAGTCGACGTATTGGTGATCATCAGCAGTGACCACAAGGAGACGTTCAGCGACGAACATCTGGCTCCGTTCGTCGTCTACTGGGGTGACACGGTTCAGCACGAACCACTCAGCCAGGATGACCTGGACGCGATGGCTCCGGGACTTTCCGTCGCCGAAGCGAAGAACGTGCCTGACGTGAGTACGACTCGGCAGTGTCATAGCGATCTCGCCCTGCACCTCATCGAATCAGTACAAGCACAGGGCTTCGATATCGCTGCCTCTCAGCAGCTCCCGGCGGGCAAATTCGGCGACCATGGTATCCCCCACGGGTGGGGCTTCATCATGCAGCAGGTGCTCAAGGGAGACGTGCCAGTACCCATCGTCCCGATCTTCGTCAATACGTTCTGGCATCCGAACCCGCCCAGCGCCGCGCGATCGTACGACTTCGGAACCGCTCTCGAGGCCGCGATCAAGAGCTACCCCGAAGACATCCGGATCGGCATCGTCGGTTCAGGCGGGCTCTCGCACTTCGTCGTCGATGAGGGCCTGGACAATACCGTCCTTGATGCATTCACTGCCGGCGACGCCCAGCCATTGCGCGCGCTCGAGAACGACGTCCTCGTCGCCGGTTCCTCCGAAATCCGCAACTGGATCGTTGCCGGAGCCGCGGCGAACGCCGCGTCACTTCAGGCCGAAGTGGTCGATTACGTCCCGGCCTACCGCACGGATGCTGGCACTGGATGCGGAATGGGGTTCATGACGTGGAAGGCGCCGACGCAATGAGCGCTGTCACGCTCCGACGCCTGAGCAAACGATACGGTTCGGCCGAAACGTTCGCTGTCGACGACCTGTCACTCGATATTGCCGAGGGCGAGTTCGTCACGTTGCTCGGTCCAAGCGGTTGCGGCAAGACGACCACATTGCGCTGCCTCGCCGGGCTTGAGGTCCCGACGAGTGGAGAGATCGAGATCGGAGGCCGCACGGTGTTCTCCTATGACAGCTCGCAGTTCGTCCCACCCGAGAAACGTGCGATCGGCATGGTGTTCCAGAGCTACGCTCTCTGGCCGCATATGACGGTGTCCCAGACTGTCGGGTACCCGCTGAAGCTCGCCAAAACACCGGCGAACGAGCGCAGACAGCGCGTTGATGAAATGCTCGAACGCGTACATCTTCAGCCCAGGGCAGACGACCTGGCTGTTGCACTGTCGGGCGGTCAGCAGCAGCGGGTCGCGCTCGCTCGCGCGATGGCGAATCGCTCATCGCTCGTCCTCTTCGATGAGCCGTTGTCCAACCTGGATGTGAAGCTCCGGCATTCCATGCGAACGCAGATACGCGAACTGCACGATGAGCTGGGCACGACGTCGGTTTACGTGACCCACGACCAAGAGGAGGCGATCGCTCTCGCGGATCGCGTCGTCGTCATGAAGGCTGGACAGATCGAACAGGTCGGCACTCCGCGCGAGCTTTACGCGAACCCGAGGAACGCCTTCGTCGCGGACTTCATGGGATTCCAGAACATCCTTCCTGCCCGAGTCGTCACGACGGCCGCTCAGTCCGCCGTGGTGGAGCTCGACGGTATCGGTGCTCGGGTCGAGATGGCACTCCGGAATTCGCATTCGCCCGGTGACCGCGTGCTCGTCGCCTTTCGCGCGAGCCACCTCGAGATCGTGCGCAGCGACGGCACGTCCGAGGGCGTGATTCTGGGAACGATTCGCCACGTGACGTATCTCGGCATGTCCTTGCGGGTTCTCGTTGAGACCTCTGGTGGCGCGATCCGCGCCCAAATCGATGAACGTGACTTCGCGCGATACTCGACGGACGATCTCCGCACCGGCCGGGAGATCGCTCTCGCGATCTCC
>JAJYSF010000005.1 GCA_021793715.1 Actinomycetes bacterium | reverse complement strand
GCGCGGCGCGGCTCGCAAGGCGGAGGAGGGAGGCGCACCGGGGTGCGTCGACCGACGACAACACAGCGAGGCGCGTCGCGCTATTCGGCGAGGCCCATGACGTCGAGGATCCAGGCGAGCTGGTAGGCCCTCTCGCGCCACGAGTTGTAGCGACCGCTGACGCCGCCGTGTCCGGCGACCATCTCGCACTTCAACAGCGCGTCGGCGCCGGCCTCGCGCAGCCGGGCCACCCATTTGGCGGGCTCGACGTAGTACACGCGGGTGTCATTGAGGGAGGTCGTCGCGAGGATCCGCGGGTAGGTGACGTCGTCGCGCACGTTCTCGTACGGAGTGTACGAGCGCATGTAGTCGTAGAAGGACTCGTCGTGGAGCGGGTCTCCCCACTCCTCCCACTCGATGACCGTGAGCGGGAGCGACGGATCCAGGATCGTCGTGAGCGCGTCGACGAACGGGACGTCCGCGAGGATCCCCCCGAACTGCTCGGGCGCGAGGTTGCAGACGGCGCCCATGAGCAGGCCGCCCGCCGAACCGCCTTCGGCGACGAGGCGATCCGGGCTCGTGTAGCCGTTGTCATTCAAGAAGCGGGCGACCTCGACGAAGTCGGTGAAACTGTTGCGTTTGTGGGCGAGCTTGCCGTTCTCGTACCAGGCGCGTCCCATCTCGCCCCCGCCGCGCACGTGCGCGATGGCGAAGACGACGCCGCGGTCGAGCATCGACAGCCGTGACATGGAGAAATGCGGATCGATCGAATGTTCGTATGCGCCGTAGCCGTAGAGGTGCACGGGCCGTGGCGACTCCCCCGGCATGCCGAACGAACGCTTCCAGACGAGCGAGACGGGGATCTCGGTGCCGTCCGCGGCGGGCACCCAAAGCCGCTGCTGCGCGTAGTCGTCGCGGTCGTACCCACCGAGCACTTCAACCTGCTTCAGCACGGTGCGTTCGTCGGTTGCCACCTCGTAGTTGAGCACGGTCGCGGGCGTCGTCAGGGAGTCGTAGTTCAGCCGCACGATGGGCTGCGCCCATTCAGGGTTTCCGGACGCACCGGCCGTATAGAGAGGCTCATGGAACGTGATCTCTCGCACGTCGCCACTCGCGTAGTCGAGGATCCCGACCCGCGCGATGCCGCCGGAGCGATATTCGACGATCGCGAAGTCCCGCAGACAGTCCACATCCTCGAGCCGGACGCCGGCGCGGTGCGCGATCACGGTCTCGGGCTCCGCCGCCGGGTTGCCCACGGGTACGCGCTCAAGGGTGAAGTCCTCGGCGCCGTCGTTGTGGAGCACGTAGAACCAGTCTTCACCGTCGACGACAGCGTGGTCGACGGCGTACTCCACGCCGTCCTCGCGTGAGAACACCGCGTACGTGTCGACGTCCTGGCCTTCGTAGAGGAGTGGCACATCGTCAGCGCGGATGATCGTCACGTCGGTCGTCGTGTTCGACCCCGCCACGATCTGGAAGAAATCACGACTGCGGGTGTATCCGGCACCGACCCAGAACGCCTCGTCCGGCTCGTGGAAGATCTCGACGTCGTCGTCCCGGCCGGCATCTCCCACGCGATGCAGCCATACCCGGTCCGGCCGCCAGGCGTCGTCGACCGTCGAGTAGAGGATGAAACGCCCGTCCGGGGTGAAGCTCGCGCCGGCCGCTATGCCTTCGAGCACGTCGGGCAGCGGTTTCCCGGTATCGATGTCGCGTACGCGCACGGTGTAGCGTTCGTCACCGGCGAGGTCGACGCCCCACAGCATGGTGCCACCGTCGAGCGTCACGCCGAAGGCACCGAGGGCGAAGAACTCGCTGTCGGCGGCCTCGACGTTCGCATCGAAGAGCACCTGCTCACCGGGGATCTTCTCGTCGACCGACAGCACCGGCGGCGTCCAGTCCTCCGGGTCCGAGATCGGCGCACGGCACTGCAGTCCGTACTGCTGGTCCTTGATCGAACGCCCGTAGTACCACCAGTCGCCGCGGCGGATCGGCACCGACAGGTCGGTCTCGCGCACCCGCGACCGGATCTCGTCGAAGAGCTTCTCCCGGAGCGGCTCGAGGTGCGCCAGTCGCTCTTCGGCGTACGCGTTCTCGGCTTCCAGGTGCGAGATGACGGCGGGCGACTCCTTCTCGCGCAGCCACTCATACGGGTCGCGGAACACCCGACCGTGGTGCGAACGTGTCGTGAGGACCTTCTTCGCGATGGGTGCTGCCGTCACACCTCCAGGTTACCGTTGGTGCCATGTCGTTCGGTCAGCACGCTCCCGCCTCCCACACTCTCGTCCACATCAGCGACACGCACCTGCTCGGCGCGAACCCGCGTCTCGGCGGCACGATCGACGTGCGGGCCAATCTGCAGGCGATGCTCGACCGGATCGAGCGCCTCGACCGTGCCGACGTGATCATCATCACCGGAGATCTGACCGACCTCGGCGAGCCCGACGCGTATCGCGAGCTGAAGCGTCTCGTCGAGCCCGTTGCCGCGCGCATGGCGGCGCCCGTGCTGTGGGTGGCGGGGAACCACGACGAGCGGCCCGCGATGCGCCGCGACCTGTTGGGCGAGGACCCGTCTGAGCGCGCGATCTACACCGCGATCGACGTCGGCGGCCTGCGCGTGATCGCGCTCGACTCATCGGTTCCCGGCTGGCATCACGGCCGCATCGACGACGAGCAGCTGCGCTGGCTGCGTGAGACGCTCGCGGCGCCCGCGCCGCGCGGCACGATCGTCGCCCTGCATCATCCGCCGCTGCCGAGCCACGTTCCGATGTTCGACATCCTCGAGCTGCAGAACCAAGCAGCACTCGCAGACGTGATCGACGGATCCGACGTGCGCGCCGTGCTCGCTGGCCACCTGCACTATTCGATGAGCGGATCCTTCGCGGGGGTTCCGGCCTTCGTCGCGGCGGCGAGTTGCTACACGATGGACGTCGCTCGTCCGCCGCGCCGGATCAACGGCATGGACGCGGGACAGACCTTCCATCTCGTGCACGTGTACGACGACCAGATCACCAGCACCGTCGTTCCCGTCGACGCCGCCGACCCGGCCGAGGTCTTCACACCCGAGTGGTACGAACAAGTGGAGCGGATGACTCCCGCCGACCGTCTCGAGTTCTTCTCGCGAAAGCGGCCCGAGCCGTTAGCCTGAGGGCATGGCACCCGCGACGACGCGAACTGAAACCGACTCCTTGGGCTCGAGGGAGATCCCCTCCGACGCCTATTGGGGGATCCACACACTCCGCGCCCAGGAGAACTTCGACATCACCCGGCGCGCGATCTCGGTGTATCCCGAGCTCGTGACCGCGCTGGCGATGGTGAAACAGGCGGCGGCGCGCGCGAACAAGGAGGTCGGGGCGCTCGACGCGGCTCGGGCGGACCTCATCGACAACGCGGCGCAGCGTGTCATCGACGGCGAGTTCCACGACCAGTTCACGGTGGGCGTGATCCAAGGTGGCGCCGGCACCTCGACGAACATGTGCGCGAACGAGATCATCACGAACATCGCGCTCGAGATGTCGGGACATGAGAAGGGCGATTACACCTCCCTCTCCCCCACCGACCACACCAACCGTTCGCAGTCGACGAACGATGTCTATCCGACGGCGTTGAAGATCGGTGTGCTGCTGGCGCACCGCACCCAACTCGACGAGCTCGACCTGCTACGACAGTCGTTTGCGCGCAAGGCCGACGAGTTCCGTGACGTCGTCAAGGTCGGTCGGACCCAGCTGCAGGACGCGGTGCCGATGACGCTCGGCCAGGAGTTCCACGGCTTCGCCACGACGATGGGCGAGGACTGGAACCGGCAGGCGTCGAATTCCGAACTGCTGCTCGAGATCAACATGGGCGCGACGGCGATCGGCACCGGCATCAACGTGCCCCGCGGCTACGGCGAGTCCGTCCGCAAGCATCTGTCAGAGATCTCTGGCCTCGACCTGCGCACGGCGACCGATCTGATCGAGGCCACGAGCGACACGGGTGCGTTCATGTCGTTCTCCGCCTCGATCAAGCGAACGGCGATGAAGCTGTCGAAGATCTCCAACGACCTGCGTCTGCTGTCGTCCGGACCGCAGGCGGGGTTCGGCGAGATCAATCTGCCGGCCCAGCAGGCTGGATCCTCGATCATGCCCGCCAAGGTGAACCCCGTCATCCCCGAGGTCGTCAACCAGGTGGCGTTCGCCGTCGCCGGCAATGACATGACCGTGACGATGGCGGTCGAGGGCGGTCAGCTTCAGCTCAACCCCTTCGAGCCGGTGATCGGCCACGCCCTGTTCCAGTCGATCATCTGGATGCGGCAGGCGATGCGCACGTTGCGGGTGAACTGCATCGACGGGATCACCGCGAACACCGAGCGTCTCGGCGCCATGGTGGGCCAGAGCGTCGGCGTCATCACCGCGCTGACGCCGTACATCGGCTATTCCTCGGCAGCGGCACTGGCGAAGACTGCGTTGCTGACGGGGCGCGACGTCGCCGATCTCGTCGTGGACGCGGGTCTCATGGATCGCGCCCAGGTCGAGAAGTACCTGCGCACGGAACGCCTGACGGGCCTCGAGCCGCCAACGACCGCGATCCCCATCATCGCCCCGGAGGATCTCCCGTAACGCACGTCGCTGGTCGGCGCTCTTTCGGTCCGCCTCCCAAGACGGCCGAAGGAGGCGTGCCCGCGCACGTGGACTGAGGCCAACGCCGCGACCCGCCTCGCAAGGCGGCCGAAGGAGGCGTGCTGACGCACGTCGACTGAGGCCAACACCGCGAGGGGGGCTGTGGGGTCAGCCGAAGAGTGCGGAGGCTTCTTCGTAGCGGGAGTGGGGTACTTCGTTGAGCTCGCCGAGGGCGTCGTCGAAGGTGACGCGCTCGATCTCGGTGCCACGCATCGAGAGCATCTCTCCCCAGGCGCCGTCGACGACGGCGTCTGCGGCGTGGAGGCCGAGGCGCGTCGCCAGAACGCGGTCGAAGCCGGAGGGCGAGCCGCCGCGCTGGATGTGACCCAGCACGGTCGAGCGGGTCTCGATCCCGGTCTTCTGTTCGATCATCGGGCCGAGGACTTCGCTGATCCCGCCGAGGCGCGGCCGGTTGAACGCGTCGAGGCCCTTGTCGGAGTATGCCTCTTCCTGGCCCTTCAGCTTGAAACCTTCGGCGACGACGACGAGCGGAGCACGGCCGCGCTCCGATGCGGACTCGACCTGCTCGCAGATGTCGTCGATCGTCAGGGGAACCTCGGGGATGCAGATGATGTGGGCACCGGCGGCCATTCCGGAGTGCAGGGCGATCCATCCGACGTGACGGCCCATGACCTCCGCGACCATACAGCGCTGATGGGAGTCACCGGTCGTACGCAGCCGGTCCATCGCCTCGGTGGCGATATTCACGGCCGTGTCGAAGCCGAACGAGTAGTCGGTCGCCGCGAGGTCGTTGTCGATGGTCTTCGGCACACCGACGACCGGCACGCCTTCCTTCCACAGCCGGTTGGCTGCCGCGAGCGTGCCCTCGCCGCCGATCGCGATGATGCCGTCGATCTTGTGACCGTAGAGGGTCTTGGTGATGTTCTCAGCGCCGCCGCGGTCACCCTCGTAGGGGTTCGTCCGGCTCGTTCCGAGAATCGTGCCGCCGACCTTCGACAGCCCCTTCACGTCCGCACGCTGAAGGGGGAAGAAATCGGCGTCGACCAGACCGCGCCAGCCGTCGCGGATTCCGACGAATTCGATGCCGTACTTCCGCGAGCCCTTGAGCACTGCTCCGCGGATGACGGCGTTCAAGCCTGGGCAGTCTCCGCCCGATGTGAGGATCCCGATCTTCATGCTCCGAGACTATCGGTTCCGGCCGGTGCGACGTTACGCGGAAAGCGCCTCACGGAGGAGTGATTTGAGCGTCGCGAGCTGCACGGATTCGACGTCCTCTGCCGGCATCTGCGCACCGTCGAGGGCGCGGGCGGCGAGGCCCTCCTTCGAGTCGATCAGTTCGGCGATCCGCTGATCGATCGTGTGCGCCGCGACGATGCGCCACGCCGTGACGGGCTCGCCCTGTCCGATGCGGTGCACGCGGTCGATCGCCTGCGTCTGCTCGGCGGCGGTCCAGCTCAATTCGGCGAGGACGACGTTCGAGGCAGCCTGCAGGTTGACGCCGACACCGGCTGCCGTGAGCGAACACACGGCGACGCCGACGGCGGGGTCTTCGTTGAACGCATCGATTGCGTCCTGCCGCGCCTGGGCCGTCTGCTCGCCGCGGATCGACACGGAGGTGAGACCGGCTTCGCGGAAGTGCTTCTCGGCGCTGTCCATGACGTCGATGTGCTTCGCGAAGAAGACCACCTTGCCGACCGAGCGCTGCAGTTGCACCGCGTAGTCGGCCGCGAGCTGAGCCTTGCCCTGTCCGATGCGGCGCACCATCGAGAAGACGTTGTCGCCGTCGGTTCCCGCCGCGCGGGATTCGTCGAGCTCCCCCGACGCCACGAGATGCACGATGTCTTCGTCGATATCCCCCGGCGCGCGCTCGCGATCGCCGCGCGCCGTGAGGATCCGGTGGTAGCGGTCGACGAGGCGTCGCTGGAGCTCGCGCTCCGCCTGCGCGATGGAGCGGCCGAACTCGTCGTCCAACTGCACCGGCATGTCGGCGATGAGCTTGTCCGGAAGGTCCTTCGCGACGTCCCTCTTGCGGCGACGCACGATGCCAAGGTCGATGACGGCCTGGCGTGCTGCCGGGTAGAACGCTTTGTCCGCCGGTGTGTATCCCGCTGCGTCGAGGCTCTCCATGAGCTCGGGGCCGGGCTTCGTGCCGTCGGCCCATCCGAGGAACCGCCAGATCGCGTCGAAGTCCTCGACGTCGTTGATGAGCGGCGTTCCGGTCAGCGCCATCAGCAGGGGGTCTCCGCCCGGCGCGGTCTCGCGGATGCGTTGGCCGAGGGCGAGCACATTCTGCGACCGCTGCGAGCTGAGGTTCTTGATGAAGTGCGCCTCGTCGACGACCATGCCTCGCAACCCGATCTCGCTCAGCCACGCGAGGTGGCGGTCGAGGATCTCGTAGTTGACGATGAACACGTCGGCGAATGCGTCGACGTCGTTGCCGTCTCCCGTGATGACCGTCGCGCGACGCTGCGGGGTCCACCGCTCGACCTCGCGCGCCCAGTTCATCTTCACCACATTCGGGACGACGACCAGCATCGGGTAGGCGTTCGCGACGCTGGCGGCGAGCACCGACTGCGCAGTCTTTCCGAGGCCCGGCTCGTCGGCGAGCAGGAATCGACGGTGCCCGGCACGCACGGCCTCGAGGAACCGCGACTGGTGGACCATGATCTCGAGGCCGCGCGGCGAAAGCCGATCGAACTCGGGCAGCTCCGGGAGCTGCATCGTCGCGGCCCCGCCGCCGGCGCCCTGAGCGAACGCCTTGTAGAGCGGCCCCATCAGCTCCCAGCTGTCGAGCTGCCGACGCGGCTGGGTCGCCGGTGTGAACCGGGACGGCTCCGGGGCGAGGAACGGGTTCGAGTCGATCCGGGCCTCGACCTGAGGGGGCCGCACGGCCCGCTCCGCTGCCACGGCCGGCACGATCGGCGCCGCGACCTTCGGCTTCGCATCGTCGATGACGAGGTCCTCGGGTGGCAGTTCGACTCCCGCGTCGAGCAGCCAGTCGCGGCGCATGCGCTTCGCGACGGGACTCGTGGCCTGGTCGACTTCGAGCAGCTGGATCAGCGAGGTGTCGCGTGCCGCCGTCTTCGCGAGGATCGTCGCGACGCCGTCGAGTCGCTTGAGCAGCTCTGCGCGCGCCGAATCGGAGAGCTCGTGGTCTTCCTTGACGCGTGCGCGCTCCTCGCGCACGAGGAAGGCGATGACCTGGAACTTCACGCGGTTGGTCGGCCCCAGCTTGTTCTTCTGAGACTTCGCCTCGACCTCACGCACCTTGCGCGCGAGGATCGGGATGATCGGTGCCACGTCGTCGCGTCGTGCGGACGAGGACTTCTTGCGCTGTCGCGCGGGTGCCGTGGTCGGCATGCTCCTCCTGAGCCGAATAGCCGTTGCCGTCAGAGGCGAACGGGCCGTGAGGTCGTGCATCGCAGGTTGCGGCTGTGAGCCGGTCCGACGAACGCGGACTGAGCGCCCAGCCGTCGTCCCCCGCGGGTAACGCTAGATATTCTACGCCATGCCTTCCACTCCGGCGGTAATCTGGACCCATGCCCACCGAGCTGACAGAAGAATACGTCGCGTCGACGATCGATCACGCGATCCTCAAGCCGGACTTCACGCGTGCAGATGTCGACCACGAGCTCGACATCGCCGCGGAATGGGGCGTGTTCAGCGTGTGCGTTCGCCCGTCGGACGTCGCGTACGCGGTTCGGCGTCTCAACGGCACGGGTGTCGCCGTCGGCACCGTCATCGGGTTCCCCCATGGCACCACGTCGACGGCGGCGAAGGTCGCCGAGCTCCGTCAGGCGCGTGCGGACGGCGCGAGCGAGTTCGACATGGTGGTGCACATCGGCGCCCTCCGCGACGGCGATGACGACCGCATCACGGACGACATCCGCCGCGTCGTCGAAGCGGCGGACGGCATGGTGACGAAGGTGATTCTCGAGACGAGTCTCCTCGACGACGAGCAGATCGCGCGCGGCTCGCGCCTGACGGAGCTGGGTGGCGCGGACTTCGTCAAGACGTCGACCGGCTTCGCGGGCGGCGGCGCGACGGTACCGCACGTCGAGCTGATGCGAGCGTCCGTCTCCTCGAAGACCCAGGTCAAGGCCTCTGGCGGCGTGCGCGGTCTCGATGCCGCCTCGGCGATGCTCGCAGCGGGCGCGACGCGGCTCGGCACGAGCGCGAGCGCGGCGATCCTCGGCGAATTGCGCACGCGACTGTCGGGCGGTCCCGCTTCGTCCGCAGAAGACGGATCCAGTTACTGACGCAGTGCGTCACGCGCGGCATCGACGTCGTCGCGCATCTGAGCGATGAGAGCGTCGAGGCCTTCGAACGCGACCATCCCGCGGAGTCGCGAGACGAACTCGACGTCGACGGTGCGTCCGTAGAGGTCGAGGTCGTCGCGATCCAGCACGTGCGCCTCGACGACGCGCTCGGGCACGTCGTCGAATGTCGGATTCGTGCCGACAGAGATCGCCGCAGGGTGCCGCGCGCCGGACCCGAGGACTCCTTCCGCGGGCCGCACGGAGAGCCAGCCGGCGTACACGCCGTTGGCGGGCACGAACCCGTCCAGACTCGGAGCAAGATTCGCCGTGGGAAAGCCGAGATCGTGACCGCGACGCTTGCCGTGCACGACCTCGCCGCGGACGCCGTGGTCGTGGCCGAGGAGCTTCGCGGCACGTTCCACGTCGCCGGCCGTCAGCAGCTCGCGGATCCAGGTGGATGACACGCGTCGGTCATCCGCGACGTCGGCGGAACGGCTCGCGACCGGTGGAATGACCTCGACCGTGAAGCCGCGTTCCTCGCCCATGCGTCGTAGCAGCGTCGCATCGCCCGCGCCGCGGTGCCCGAAGCGGAAGTCCTCGCCGATGAGCACGCGCCGTGCGCGCAGCCCGTCGACGAGGTAACGCAGGACGAACTCCTGCGCGGGAACTGACGCGAGCGCCGCGTCGAACGTGAGCACGAGCGCCGCGTCGAGGCCGGCCGCCGCGAGAAGGTCGATCTTCTGAGCGATCGACACCACCTGCTCCGGGGCCTTGTCGGGCGCGATCGTCGCGAGCGGATGGCGGTCGAACGTCACCGCGACGGTGCGCGCATCGTCGGCGGCGGCGTCCACGAGCAACTTCTCGATCAGCGCGCGGTGGCCGGCATGGACGCCGTCGAACTTGCCGATGGCGACGACCGTGGAGCCGAATTCATCCGGCATCTCGGCGGGGTCGTTCAACACGATCATGCGGTGTCCTTCCGTGCGCGCTCGCGTTTGGTTGCGAGGTACCAGATGCCGACGAGCGGCAGCACGAGAGGGATCCATACGTAGCCGCTGCCGTAGAGCGACCACACCGTGGCGTCGGCGTGGAAGATCTCCGGGACGGCCCAGCTGAGCGTGCCGATCACGAGAACGCCGACGAGTTCGAAGAGCACCGCGGCCCAGGCGACGCGATACCACCTGCGGCTCGCGGACAGCATGAGGGCGACAGTGGCGATCACGTAGACGACGGCGGCAGCGGCGCTGAGCAGGTACGGGATCGGCGCCTCGTCGAACCGGCCGACGATCTGGACGAACGATCGCCCGCTCGCACCGAGCGCCATAACGCCGTAAACGAACGTGAGCACCGTGCCGATGCCCGTGACGCGGCGCGATGATCGAGTGTCAGACATACCTGAGCCAGTTTATCCGGCGCGTGACGGCGTTCAGGCCACGACCTGGATCGTCCAGATGACATGCATCCGGTAGAGCATCACCGCGACCGCGAGCACGAGCACACCCATCACGACGACGCTCCAGCGGCCGCGGTCCACGAACGCCCAGACGATGCCGGCGCTCGGAAGAACCGCCGCAGAGATCAGGTACGTCCAGAACTCGAGCAGGCTGCCGGTCGGCGCGTTTCCGGCGAACGGAGCGACGATCGCGACGACGATCTGCGCGAGGAGAAGGAGCTGCACGAGCGCGAGGGATCCGACCGAGACGTCTCCGGGGCGGCGGCCAGCGAGACCCAGCGCCACGCACAGGACGCCCGCGACGACGGCCACGACGATCTGCGCGATCGTGAACCACAGAATCATCGGTCTTCTCCCTGCCGCTCCGGCATGTTCATCGTGCTCTTCATCGTCTCGCCACGACGTTCGACGACGCCGATGAGCTCTCCGTCTGGGTCGACCGCGGCGCGGTGGCCGTCGAATGCCTCGGGCACGGCGACGCGCTTGCCATGTCGCAGGTCGCGTGCGACGTCGGACGTCACCTCGAGCGCACCCAGCACACGACCGGCGACGTCCGCGGGCGGCAGGATCGGCGCCCGTTCGAGCTCATCCGATCCGCTCGCCTCGTCGACCGAGAACTCGCCGATGCGTGTGCGACGCAGCATCGTCAGATGCCCGCCGACGCCGAGAGACGCACCGAGATCCCGCGCGAGCGCACGGATGTAGGTGCCTGTCGAACAGTCGATCTCCGCGTCGATGTCGATGAATCCGGCGTCGCGGCGGACCGCGGAGACGGCGAAGCGCGAGACGGTCACGTTGCGCGCAGCCAGCTCGACCGTCTCGCCGGCACGCACGCGGTCGTACGCGCGACGCCCATCGACCTTCACGGCCGAGACGGCGCTCGGTACCTGCGCGATGTCGCCCGTCAGCGCGGCGACGCCCTCGCGGATCCGCTCGTCGGAGACCGCCTCGAGGTCTGCGCGCGAGCTGACGTCGACGACGTCGCCCTCGGCGTCGTCCGTGCTCGTCGCGGATCCGAGCCGGATCGTCGTGCGGTAGGTCTTGTCGAGTCCGACGATGAACGTCAGCAGGCGCGTGGCCGCTTCGACCCCGACGACGAGCAGCCCCGTCGCCATCGGGTCCAGCGTGCCGGCGTGGCCGACTTTGCGGGTCCCGCGCGCGCGGCGGGCCCGCGCGACGACGTCATGACTCGTCACGCCGGACGGTTTGTCGACGAGCAGGATCCCGGATTCAGCCA
Source organism: Actinomycetes bacterium (assembly GCA_021793715.1). The sequence goes on along the minus strand of JAJYSF010000005.1, from coordinate 1,603 downwards.
CCGAGTCAGTCTAGAGCGCGAGCTGTGTGGCTGAGAACTTCCGCGACCGTCAGGCGCAGGGCTCGTACGCGGGCTCTTCGCCCGTGATCACGGAGACGCCGACGGCGCCGTCATAGCCGGAGAGGTAGGAGAAGACGAGAGTGCCGTCGCCGTTGTCGTCGGCGATGTTCACGAACGATCGGTTGGCGATGACCGACGTGACCTCTTCGGCGCTCTCGTACGTGCCGAGCACCTGCTGCTTCGTCGACCCGAGGCCGAGGCCCTCAGCGGTGCGCGGCCCGACGCCCATGGTGTCGCCGTTCCAGCCGACGCTCACTTCGACGATGTCGTCGGTGCCGTCGTAGCGATCCTTGATCACCATGATGTCGTAGGCGTTGTCCTTCGCGAACCCGTAGGCGACGCCATCGCAGTCGAACGGGCCGACGCCCGTGTCCTCGATCTCGTCGAGCACGTCGTCGAAGTTCTCGGTGACCGAGACAGGGCCGATGCCCTCGGTCGACACGACCCAGCTGTCGGCGTTCGACGGGTCGTCCGCCGGGGTCTCCGTCGGCGTCGGCGTCGGCGAGGTGACACCGGGCGTCGTCGGGGAGATCGACGTCGACGCAGAGCTCTCCGGAACGGCCGGAACATCGGAGGTACACGACGCGAGTATGCTCGCGGCCAGGAGAGCGGCGGCCGTGACGGCGGCCGCGCGGCCGGCGCGCGCGTGCGTCATGCTGCCTCCTGAGTCACGTGTGGGGTTCCTTTTCGAGCGTACGCGGCGAAAAGCACGGCGAGGTCACGAATCCGCCCGACAATGCAACCGTTCCATCACGATCCGCTCGACATAAACTGATCGGATGCGTTCTCGCCGCCTCGCCGACGTCCTCGTGCCCTGGTACCGGCAGACGGCGCGCGACCTTCCCTGGCGGCGCAGCGGGTTCGGCGCCTGGGGCACGCTCGTGAGCGAGTTCATGTTGCAGCAGACGCCGGTCGCGCGCGTGATTCCGATGCTCGAAGCATGGCTCGAACGCTGGCCGACCCCCGACGCATTGGCCGGCGCTTCGCCCGCAGAAGCCGTCACGCAGTGGGCGAACCTCGGATACCCACGACGCGCGCTCTGGCTGCACCGGGCGGCCGTCGAGATCCGCGACCGGCACGACGGGATGGTCCCCCGTGACGTCGACGAACTGCTCTCGCTCACCGGCGTCGGCGACTACACGGCACGCGCGGTCGCGGTGTTCGCCTACGGCGACCGCCACCCCGTCGTCGACACCAACTCGCGACGAGTGATCGCACGAGCCATCCACGGGCGCGCCCACCCAGATGCCGCACACCGCCGCGACCTCGACGAGATGTCGGACCTTCTCCCCCACGCCGACTCCGACGCCGCCATCATGAACGCGGCCGTCATGGAACTCGGACAGGTGGTGTGCACGGCACGCTCACCGCGCTGCGACGTCTGCCCCGTCCGCGACATGTGTGCATGGGTCGCTGCGGGATCGCCCTGGACAGCCGACAGCCGGCGCAAGCAGGCGAAGTACGAAGGCAGCGACCGCCAGGCGCGCGGCCTGGCGCTGAAGGCGCTGCGCGATGCCGCGCCGGATCCGCTGCCCGAGGACGC
>JAJYSF010000348.1 GCA_021793715.1 Actinomycetes bacterium | reverse complement strand
GATGACGATGGACTTGCCACCGAACGAGAGCGCGACCTCGGATGAGTTCATCGTAATCGAGCCCTGGCCGAACGTGACCGAGACGCCCGCCGTCTTGTCGAACGTCGCCACCACGGCGCCGGATTCATCCTGAAGCTGGCAGCCGCTCGGGCCGTAGAGCACGACGTAATCGGCATTCACCGCAGGCCACGTCTTGTTCCCAAGCGGCACCCACATCAGTGACGACAGGTTCCCGCGCTGGTATAGCGTCGCCGCATCGCCGCCGAGGCCGGACTCGATGCCGGTGAGCACGCTCGCCGGGATGGCGACGCCGGTATCACCGGGCTGAATCGGCAGCCGCACGTACTCGGAGCCCGCGAGCGGCATCTCGACCTGGGGTAGCGTCGCACCTGAGACGTTGAACGCTACGGTGACGATGGCGCCGCTGACGGCGACCACGCGACCGGGTAGCGCGAGGCCGAGCTGCCCGATCTCGTCCGCCGCGCCGCTCTTGATGGCGAGCGGAAGCGTGCGCGCGAGCGGGATTTTTTGCTGAATCGTCACGCGACACCTTGCAGCGTGGCGACGTTCGGGCCGGCGATATATTGCGGCGCGACGTTCAAATCCGCAGTCGCGCTGAATGTCGTGACCCAGGAGTCAGGATCAGCCTGCCGGAAGTTGCCGAAGTGGTGAATTTCGATGATCTGAAATTTCCCGTTGAAGATCGTCTTGGTGCGTGCCGGCGTGTTCGGATACGCCGCCGCCGCAGTCGTGATCGCGTAGGGCGACACAATGCCGGTCGGAAACCTCACGTAACTCCCGACCGCGAGGTCCGCGCGCATCACGTTCTTGTAGTTGATCGTCGTCGGCCCGATCCACGTCGGCTGCCCGATGAAGTCCTGGAAGGCCAGTTGCTTGACCACGGGGCGCACAGTGCCGACCGAATCGAACGCCTGCACCGTCGTGCCCTGCACTGTGATATAGACGCCGCCGTAGGAAGCGCCCAGGGCTTTCTGCCCGATGACGCGCGTGACGCGGTTCACGTACTTGGCGAACTGCGCGAGCGTCGTCCAGTGGCCACGCTCCGGTGTGCGTGTCGTGAGATTTTCAGACACGGCGACCGACGCCGAGAAGCCAGGGAACGCCTGCGCGAAGGTCGCGCTCAACGCCGTCGAGAGCGGCTCGCCCGGATTCCACTGGAACGCGATATCGAGTTGCTCGGCTGCGGCGGACGGGAACAGCACGAGGTCGAGCGTCTGGTTGACGCCCTGCCAGTTACCGAACGCTTGGAAAATCTGCCCCTTGACGAGCAGACCGGCCTGCGCCGGATTCGCAAGCGGCAGCCCCGTAGTCATGCCACCACGTAGCTCGAACAGCGCGCCATTGAGATTGGCGGCATGACTCAGCGCGAGTAGCGGCACGCCCCAGACGCGCACGACCGCTTTGCCCTGCGGCGTATTGAACGGATAGACTGGCATGTCGAGCTCGATATTGAGCGCGCTCGAGTTGTAGCTACCGTCCGGGCGCTGACTCGAGAAGCTGGTGCGCGCCGAGCCGAGCGTAAAGTCGCCTGAGTCGCCTACCGACCAGACGCGGCCCGTCACGCCGTCGTAGATCTTGAGGTCGTAGTACCTCATGGGGCGCTCCGAGCCGCGGCACGACTCACGGCGACACCTCGAACTGCCCCGTGTTCGAGCGGTAGACGAGCGTAGAGGTGAAGTAACTGCCGTCGAGCTTCTGCAACGGGAACGAGATGTTCTGCTCCACGGTGCCGCTGACCGTCGTCGGTGCCGAACCGCTCGCGGCGGACGTGACATTGCCGCCCGACGCGGCAGGATTCGCCGGCAGCGCGTACTGCAACGAAGTCGGCCCCGTCGAAAGCATCGGGAACGCGCCGTCGTAGCCGCTGCCGCCCGTGTTCGAGACCGTGACCTGCGCGACGGAGCCGAGGGCGATGCCATGCGGCTGCGAGGTCGAAACGGACGCGATGCCGTCGGCCCAGGAGAATGTCGCGCTGTTCGTCGCGGTCGAGGTGACGAGGCCGCGCGAGACGATGAGGTTGCCGGAGAGGTCGTAGATCGTGACGTAGTACCGCTGACCGACGAGGTTGTACGTCAGCACGACGTTGTACGACTCGCCATCGAGCGTCGCCTGGAACGAGAACGCCGTGTTTGTCGTCGGCGTGAATTGCGTGTAAGTGGTGGTCACGACTGGCTCCCGCACTGCGGACGCTTGCCCCGGCACTGCGGACGCTGGCTCACTGCGGCACCACGATAGAGGTCACGCTAGAGAGCAGCGCGGAGGCGGCATTACCGACCATGAGTCCGCTGATCGAGGTCGAGACTTGCCCCGTGATCGGCAAGCCGCCCTTGATCTTTTGCATCAGCGTGTTGTACGCCGCCGTCGCGCTCTGCTCGGAGATGAGCGGCTTGTAGAAGTTCCAGGCCCACTCGTATTGGTCCTGCTTGCTCTCGCCGCTTGAGACGTCCTGGATGTTGCGCAGCAGGCAGTCGGTGTAGATGT
>JAJYSF010000347.1 GCA_021793715.1 Actinomycetes bacterium | reverse complement strand
TTGCGGCACGCAGTGGGCTCGTCGGAGGCCCGTGTGGAGCGATTCAGGGGGTGGCGAGAAGCCGCTCCGCCAGCGCGGCGTCCGTCACCAGCGAATCGATGAGGCCGGTGCGCAGAGCCGCGCGCACCGCGTCCGTCTTCGTCGGTCCGCCCGCGACGGCGATCACCTCCGGGACCGCGCGCAACTGGTCGGCCGTGATCGATATCGAGCGATGATCGATCGCGTCGATGATGCGGCCGTCGCGATCGAACAGCGTCGCGCACACCTCGCCCACCACGCCAGCGGCGACGAGATCATCGGCGACGCCCTGCTCGGCCGCGGCGTCGTAGAGCTGCGAGTCGGCCGGATCCCAACTGCCGATCGCAACGACGCCCTTCGAGATCGCATCGAACTTCGCATACGCGTCCACGATGATGCGGTCGTTTCGCAGGGCGTGGGCGGTCTGCTCATCCTGGACGAGCATCGGCGCGAAGATCGGGTAGCTCTCCCCGCCGCTCGCCCGTGCGACGCGACGGATGATCTCCACACCGTGCTCCCGGACAGGGCCGGCGACGCCGCCGAGCGCGACGACGTCGCAGGACGGCAGCTCCTCAAGGTGATTGACTGCGGCGCCGAGGGTGCGACCCGCGGTGAACCCGAGCAGGTCTTCCTCCGTGACGATCTCGCGAAGCAGGCCTGCCGCCGCCTTGCCCAGCGCCTGCTGGATCGTCTTCGGCGCCTCGCCGGCGGTCGTCACCGCCACCGCGTGCGTCAGCCCGAACCGATTCTGCAGCCCGATCGACAGTTCCGGATCGATTGTGTCGGGAGCGGAGATCTCGATTCGCACGATGCCCAGGTCGCGGGCCTTGTCGAGCATGCGCGCCACCTTGAAGCGAGACAAACCGAGTTCCGCCGCGATCTCGATGCGGCTGTGCCCGTCGCGGTAATGGCGCTGCGCGACGTACGCGACGCGAATCAGCTCATCGGGTCCCATGGCTTCCCTTCTCGCTTCTCGCGCGGTCCCGCGACCTTCGTGCAGACTCTACCCTCGCACCGAACACGGTCTTCCTGTGTGCTCATATGAGCGGTCCTTCTGCGCATATGGGCGTCATGCGGTACAGTCTTCGACGGCGGTGCGAATTTCCGCACGGTGCGATGACGCGACTGTCGCAGAAAGGACTTCGGCATGACGGATCCGCAGACCACGGCGGTCTCGGCTCGTGCAGGCGACCACCCGGTCGCGCTCGAGGCACGCAACGTCCACAAGGCCTTCGGCGGCATTCCTGTGCTGCGCGGCGTCTCCCTGAGCCTCCGCCCCGGAAGCATCACCGCCCTGGCCGGGGAGAACGGCGCGGGCAAGTCCACACTGATGAAGATCGCGTCCGGCCAGCTCCGCGGTGACGAGGGGGAGGTGCTCGTGCGCGGCGAAGAGCTGCCGACGGGAAACCCCCAGGCGGCGACGCGCGCCGGCGTCGCGATCGTGCCGCAGGAGCTCGCCTCGCTGCCGGAGATGACCGTCTACGAGAACATCTTCATCGGGCGTGAGCTCCGCGGACCGCTCGGCCTGCGACGGCGCGACATGATCGCTCGCTCGCGGGAGAATCTCGCGGAGTTCGGGCTCGATCTCGACCCGACCACCGTCATGGCGACGCTCCCGGTCGGCGTCCGACAGATCATCGAGATCATCAAGGCGACGAACACCGGCGCCCACGCGATCCTGCTCGACGAGCCCACCAGCGCCATTGCCGCGCGCGAGGTCTCGCGGCTCGTCCACGTGATGCGGACCCTGCGGGACTCCGGCGTCGCTCTGCTGTTCACGACGCACAAGATGGAGGAGATGCGCGAGTTGGCCGATCAGGTCGTCGTGCTGCGCGACGGCCGGCTCGTCGCCGACTCGGCCATGGGCGACATCAGCGATGACGAGATCGTCACGGCCATGATCGGCCGCGAGCTGGAGGATCTGTTCCCCGACCTTCCGCCGCGCAGCGACGAGGTGGTCCTCGACGTGCGCGGCCTCGAGGTCGACGGCGCTCCGGAACCGATCGACCTCACCGTCCGCCGGGGCGAGATCGTCGGTCTCGCCGGACTCGTGGGCGCCGGTCGCACCGAACTCATCGAGGGGATCTTCGGCAATCGCCGCACTCATCGCGGAGAGATCCGCGTGGCCGGGAAGTCGATCATCCGCAATCAGCCGGCCGCATCCATCGCCGCGAACGTCGCGCTCGTGCCAGAAGACCGCAAGGGCACGGGCGGGGTGCTCACCATGGACATCCTCGACAACGGCAGCCTGCCTCGGCTGTCGTCGTTCACGATCGCCGGGTGGCTGCGCCAGCGCGCGCGCCGCGAAGCCGTGAGCACCGCGACGGGCTCCGTCCGGCTGAAGAGCCGCGGCCTGGGGCAGCAGATGGAGACCCTCTCCGGAGGGAATCAGCAGAAGGTCGTCTTCGCGCGCTGGCTCGTCGGCGACGTCGACGTCCTCCTGCTCGACGAGCCCACGCGCGGCGTCGATGTCGGCGCCCGCAGC
>JAJYSF010000346.1 GCA_021793715.1 Actinomycetes bacterium | reverse complement strand
GTGCGCGGCGGCGGATGTGCCCGCCGGACTCGAGCCGGTCCATGAGCTTCGTCGTGGCGGCGGGGGAGATGGCGAGGTGCGCGGCGATCGACCCCGGCGTCGCGACGACACCCTGGCGCTGCGCGGCGATGAGGTAGCGCAGCGCTCGCATGTCGGTGTCGCCGAGGCGCATGTACCGCCGGGAGCGTTCGCCCATGGCCCGTTCCACGCCGCGCCACGCGCTCATGGCTTCGAGCACCGCCACGGTCTGCGCCACGTCGTCGTCCGAGAGGTGCGAGCGGGTGACGAGCTCCTCAGTGGGGTCGAGCAGTCGGGGGTCGAGCAATGACGACAGATCGTTCGCGCGACGCTCCTCCTGCCCGCTCATTCTCCGATCCTACGCCTTAGCGATTGTCAGCCCGCGCGTCCGGTCAGCCGGGCGTAGCAGGGAGCGCCCGTGCCGTCGCCGGAGCCGCAGTGGAGGCACGCGCGAGGAGGCGCGGCGCCGGGTCGCTGATCACCGTCTCGCCGTCGACGGCGTCGGCGATCTGGTCGATCAGCATCGACACGGCTCGCGTGCCGAGCTGCGCGAGCGGGAGAGCGACGGTCGACAGCGGTGGGTTGAGGTGGTGCGCGAACCACGCGTCGTGGATGCTGATCAGCGACAGGTCCTCGGGGATGCGCAGGCCCGCCGCGACGACACCGGAGTGGAGGCCGAGCGCACCGGTTGTCGACATCGCCACGATGGCGGTGGCGCGCGTCCCGGAGCTCAGCAGCTGGGTAGTCGCCGCGTGGGTGTCATCCGGGGAGAGTCCGGCGGAGACGAGCGAGAGCGGCGACAGACCCGCCTCGACGAGTGCATCGCAGTACCCCTGATAGCGCCGGTGCGAGGTAGCGCCAATATCACCGACGAAGACGATCTGCCGGTGCCCGAGGTCGATGAGGTGCCGTGTCGCCATCGAAGAGGCGAGGGCATCGTCGAACCGCAGCGTGCGGACGCCGGGGGAGGGGTCCGCATTGAACATCACCGAGGGGACGTCGCGCGCGAGTTCTCGCAGCGCTTCCTCACGGCGCCCGTGGCCGCCGTGGATCAACAAGCCGTCGACGCGCTGGCCCAGCACGATCTCGTGAAACGCGTCACGCCGATCGATCAGCTCGTCGATGTTCATCAGGATCAGCGAATAGTTCCGTCGCGCGGCCTCGGCCTGCGCGGCATCGACCATCTCGGCATAGAGGGGATCGTTGACGCCGTGGAGCGCGAATCCGAGCAGGCTGGTCTGCGACTTCCGGAGGGCGCGCGCCGACGGATGCGGCGTGTAGTTGAGCAGCGTGATCGCCTCGCGTACGGCTTCCCGGGTCTCCGGGCGCACGCGCAGCGACGGGTCGTCGTTGATGACGCGCGAGACGACCGCAGAGGACACGCCCGCCAGCTTCGCCACGTCAGCCAGCCGGGCGGGCTTTCGCCGTTCGCGCACCATCTCCCCAGTATCCCCTTCCCGCTGGTTCGCGCGTCACATCAGAATGGGCGTCGGACCAGGGTCGAATCGCGCACGGCCGTCGCTGCGGGCGGCGTCATCCCTTGAGGGCGACGTGGATCAGCACGCGCGCCGGCCGCTCGGTTGACGCACCCGTGACGGCGAGGCGAAGCCAGTTGCCGAACACCGTGAGTTGCGTCTCCGCCAGGGTGCTCCCGGGCTCGATGCGGGTCGCGGCGCCGCGGGCGATCCACGTGACGCCGTCCGGCGACACCTCGGGGGTGATCTCGAGGCCCGCGTGGTCGCCTTCGACCTGGATGAAGAAGACGGCCTCCGAGGCCCAGCCTGCCTCGAGCGGGAGCGTCGCGTAGTCGGACTCGATCCGCACACGGCGAGCGAGGACAGAGGTGTGAACGTTCAGCATGTCCGTTGGCTTTCTGTGCGGGTCACTCGGTCGAATACAGGACGGAGTCGAGGAAGAGGTGGACGGAACGGTTCGTGTCCGTCTCGACGTAGAAGATCGGGTTGATCAGGTTGTCGATCGCGCGGTACCGGGGCGCCAGCGTCGGCTGGATGCCGCGCAGGTCGAACACCTTGTCCATGCTCTGCAGCTCGACGTACTCGCGCTTGGCGACGTCCACGGTCAGGCGCATGTAGAGCCAATTGACCTTGTCGGGACTCTCGTTGTAGAGCAGCTCCTGTTCGCCGCCCGGCACCCACTGGTAGCCGTCAGCGGACCCGTCTTCGTAGCGCCGTCCGTACCAGAGGTTGTCGACTCCGGGCTGACACCAAGCGTTGTCGACGCCGAAGCTCCACTGCTCGGGGGAGACGTCCTCGCCGAGCTTCCAGTACTGCCACTTCTTGACGAGCTTTCCGCCGAGTGAGTTCACGTAGCGCACGCCCGGCATGTAGCGGTGTTGACCATCCTGGATGTCGAAGTAGAAGCCGAAGGCGCGGATGTCCTCCTCGCCGTGGCCGACGCGATCCTGCTCGGGAGTGTAGGAGTACCAGGTCTCGATCTGGATCTTGTTCGGGTCCCCGAACCGCGACAACCGTTTGACGA
>JAJYSF010000345.1 GCA_021793715.1 Actinomycetes bacterium | reverse complement strand
GCGCATGCCCTCCTGCGTCGCGTGCGCGGCGCGACGCATCACGTCGATCTCGAACGCCGATTTGCGTACGCGGCCCTCTTCCACGATCCCGAAGCAGTCCATGAGCCGCCCCTGACGGAACGACGTATGGATTCGGTCCTGGTGATACGCCGGGAAGAAGTAGCTGTTGCGCTCGTATCCCACGTGTCCACGGTCGAGACCGAACTCGCGCAGCGAAGCGACCAGCTGCTGGATCGCGTCGCCCGTATCCGGATACGGTCGCGTGAGTTCGACCCAGGTGCGCTCGATCACGTTCGACTCCTCCATCTGCCGCGTGATCATGAACGGCTCGGAGTCGAGCGGGACGACGAGGGCCTGGAAGAACGAGTACCCCGTCGTCTGATAGTCGGTCAGATACATGAGGTTCTCGGGGTCGGTGATCACCACCGCGTCGAGGAGCCGCTGGTGCATCCGTGCCCGCAGTTCACCGATCCGCCGCTCGTACTCCTCCGGCGGGAACGTCATGTCGTCTCGCATGCGCATCCTCATGCACCCCCTTCCGCGACCGCCTGGACGGCACGCTCCAAAATCGCGAGTCCCTCGTCGAGGTCGTCATCCGGCGTGGTCAGCGGCGGGATCAACTTGACGACCCGGCCATCGGTTCCGCACGGCCCGATCAACAGGCCCTGCGCGAAGCACTCCGCCTGCACCTGCTTGGCGAAGGCGCCGTCGACGACGTCGATACCCTGCATCATGCCGACACCGCGCACCTCCCAGCCGCGGTCCGGTGCGGATGCCGCGATCCGCTCGAGGCTCTCCGCCATCCGCTTGCCCTTCTCGGCGACGGCCTCCATCAACACGTCGTCGGTGAAGTAGTCGAGGCCGACAGCTCCGGCGACGAACGACAGGCCCTGTCCCCGGAACGTGCCCGTGTGGGCGCCGGGGCTCCAGTGCGCGTCGACCTCGGGCTTGTTGAGGTTCATCGCGATCGGCGTTCCGTAGCCGCCGAGCCCCTTCGCGAGGTTGATGATGTCCGGATCCAGACCCATGCCGTCGAAGCTGAAGTACGAGCCCGTGCGGCCACACCCGGCCTGGATGTCGTCGATGATGAAGAGCGCCCCGACGTCGCGGGCGAGCTGCTGCACCGCGTGCAGCCACTCCGCGCTGTGCACCCACACGCCACCTTCGGCCTGCACCGCCTCGACGATGAATGCCGCGGGCGGGCGCAGTCCGGAGGAGGCGTCGTCGAGCGCGGCCCGGTAGGCGTCGAGGCCCGCGGTTCCCCCGCCCGGAGCGAACTCGTTGGGCAGGCGCAATACGTGGTTCAGCGGAACTCCGGCCCACGCCCGGAAGGCGTGGTTCGCGGTCGCGGCGAGCGCGCCGAGCGTCATTCCGTGGAACCCGTGCGAGAACGCCACGACGTCCTCGCGACCGGTCGCTCGACGCGCGAGCTTGAGCGACGCCTCCACCGCGTTCGTTCCCGTCGGCCCCATGAACTGCATCTTGTAGTCCATGCCCCGCGGAGCAAGCACGACGTCGTGGAACTTCGTAATGAAGTCGCGTTTCGTCGTCGTGTAGGTGTCGAGGCTGTGTGCGACGCCATCAGCCTCGAGGAACGCGATCATCGCCTCCTTCATCTTCGGGTTGTTGTGCCCGAAGTTGAGCACTCCGGCACCGCCGAAGAAGTCGATGTAGCTCGTGCCGTCTTCTGCGACCTGACGCGCATTAGACGCATGAGAGAAGACCGTCGGATAGGCGCGGCAATAGCCGCGAATTTCAGATTCCCACTGCTCGAACGGACTCATGTCCATGATCGGCTCCTCTCGGGTTGTAGCTAGGTATCACTCACCTTGTGCTGGCTGTCATCGGTCGCCCCGCCGCTCAGTGGTGCGGGGAGTTCAGGGGCACCCGCGAGCCGCGCGTAGGCGCGGACGACGGGCGCGATCAGGTTGTCGTTGAAGTCGTACTGGGGACTGTGGCACGAGTGCGGGTCCCCCGCGCCGACGAGCGCGAAGGCACCGGGCACCTCACCGAGGTAATAGCTGAAGTCCTCCGACGCCATCACGGGGATCGGGATGTCGGGTGTCGGATCCGCGCCGCCGAATGCATCGGCGACGGCGGGCTCGAGCGCGCCGCGCAGCTCGGAGGCCGCGGCGGGATGGTTCACCGTCGCGTCGTACCGCCGTGAGGTGGTCGTGGTGGCGGTCACGGCGTGGGCGCGGGCCGTGGCGTCGGCAACCTCGGCGATGAGAGCGAACAGTTCATCCCGCAGCGCCGTGTTCGGCACGCGGATACTGCCGCCGAGACGCGCGGTCGCCGGGGTGACGGTCGGTCCGCTCGGCGCGTCGATCCACGTCACGGCGACGACGGCCGGAGTCTGCGGTGCCAACCGGCGAGCGACGATCTGCTGCAGGGCGACGGTGATGGCCGCCGCGGCGAGCACGGGATCCCTGGTCTGCTCGGGCTGGCTGGCGTGACCGCCGACGCCCGTGACCTCGATGTCAAAGGTGCCGTTGCCGGACATCACCGCGCCATCCG
>JAJYSF010000344.1 GCA_021793715.1 Actinomycetes bacterium | reverse complement strand
ACGGCGAGGTACCGGACGTCCCGTATGCGGTGATCCGCGAGCGTCCGGCGCTCGACGACGGCGTCGCCGAGGACGATCTCACCGCGCGCCACATTGCGAGGCTCCGCGCCGAGCTCGGGATCTGACTCACCGCGTTGGCGCCCGCTGGGGCGTTTATTGGCGCCCTACGTGGCATACGCGAGTGCATCGGTGCCCTTTCCACGTCCTCGAACGGCGCAACCGCACTCGCCAACCGCGCGCCCGGCGAAGGGCGGCAACGCACGCACCGACGCCGACGCTGACGTCAGTTCTTGCTGTCGCGCCAGTCGAGCCAGCGCTGGATCGCGTCCAGGTCGACGTCGTCGCCCGAGACGCCCAGCGTGAACAGGCGCACGCCGGCGTCGTAGAGCGCGTCGGCCTCTTCCACGCCCTTGCCGCGGAGCTCGTTCGAGATCACCAGTCGCGACGCGTCGTTGCCGTCGGTGTCTGCCCACCGCGAGATCACGTCGAGCTTGTGCGGCAGGGTGTCGGGCCTCGCAAAGCTATGCCAGATGTCAGCGTGGCGTGCCACGAGCCGCAGTGTCTTCTTCTCGCCCGCTCCTCCGATCATGACCGGGATCCGGCGCGTCGGCGCGGGGTTCAGCACCTCCCAGCGAGCCTCGATCCGCGGCAATGCGTCGGCGAGGGCGTCGAGACGAGATCCGGCCGTGCCGAACTCGTACCCGTACTCGTCGAAATCGCGCTCAAACCAGCCGGAGCCCGTCGCGAAGAGGAAGCGCCCCTCGCCGTCCCGGGCCGAGATGTGATCGATCGTGCGCGCCATGTCCGCCTGGAGGTCGGCGTTCCGGTAGGCGTTGCAGTTCACGAGCGTGCCGAGCTCGATCCGCTCGGTCTGCTCAGCCCACGCGGCAAGCACCGTCCACGCCTCGAAGTGCGTCCCGTCGGGGTCTCCCGTGAGCGGGAAGAAGTGGTCCCAGTTGAAGAGGATGTCGACCCCCATGTCCTCGCATCGCTGCGCGGCGTCGCGCATCGCGGAGTAGGACGAATGGTGCTGGGGCTGGATCTGCACGCCGAGGCGCACCGGTGTGTCGAGGAGAGGCATGTCGCCATCGTAAAGCCGTCTCGCCACCATGAATACGGTGACCTCCGCCTCTTCTGTGCCGAGAGGTCGTCGGAGGGCCAGGTCCGCGCGGTTGCAGCCGTCGTCCTGCGCCGGTCGCCTGCGAGAATGAGACGGTGACCTTGCGCCCGCATCTCTTCAACCTCGGCCGGATTGGGGCGGGCCTCGTCGTGGCCGATGCGATCGCCGACCTCGAACGGGCGATCGCGACCGGGAGTGCCGTCGTCACCGCGCCTCCCGGCACAGGGAAGACCACCTTCGTCCCCCCGCTCGTCGCCAACGTCCTCGGCGGCACCGGAAGCGGGCGCGTCGTCGTCACGCAGCCCCGCCGTGTCGCGGTTCGTGCGGCGGCACGGCGAATCGCACAGCTGGACGGCTCCACGCTCGGCGGACCCGTCGGCTTCACCGTCCGCGGCGAACGCACTGTCTCGGCCGCTACCCGGATCGAGATCGTCACGCCCGGCGTCCTGTTGCGGCGACTCCTCGCGGATCCCGCACTCGACGGCGTCGATGCCGTCATCGTCGACGAGGTGCACGAGCGATCGCTCGACGGCGACCTCCTGTTGGGGATCCTCGCCGAGGTGCGCGCCCTGCGCGACGACTTCAGCCTCGTTGCGATGTCCGCGACGCTCGATGCTGACGCCTTCGCCGAGCTCCTCGGCGCCGCGGTCGTCCAGGTCCCCTCTGCCCTCCACCCTCTCCGCATCGACTACGCCCCGCCCGCTGGATCACGGCTGGATGCGCGCGGCGTCACGCGCGCGTTCCTCGATCACGTCGCGCGCGTCGCGGTGGAGGCTCAGGCCGCCGATCGCTGCGATGCGCTGGTCTTCGTCCCGTCCGCACGCGACGTCGACAGGGTCGTCTCTCGGATCCGCGATCTCACGTCAGCCGTGGATCCGCTGCCCCTGCACGGCCAGCTGCCCGCGCGCGAGCAGGACCGTGCGACGTCGGGGCGCGAGCCCGGATCCGGGTTGCCGCGCATCGTCGTGAGCACGTCGCTTGCCGAGAGCTCGCTCACGGTTCCCGGGGTGCGGCTGGTGATCGACGCGGGCCTCTCGCGTGAGGTGCGGAGAGACCAGGCTCGCGACATGTCTGGGCTCGTCACCGTCAGCGCGTCACGAGCGAGCGCGGAGCAACGTGCCGGTCGCGCCGCCCGACAGGGTCCGGGACGTGTCGTGCGAACGTACGGCGAAGCGGAGTTCGCGGCATTCCGACCCGACGTCGGACCCGAGATCCAATCTGCCGACCTCACCGACGCGGCGCTGCTGCTCGCCGGGTGGGGTACGCCGGAAGCGCGCGGCCTGAGCATGCTCACTCCCCCGCCCGAGGCGTCGATGCGGCAGGCGACCGCCACGCTCGAGTCGCTGGGGCTCATCACGAACGACGGACGCATCACGCCGCTCGGTACGCGCGTGGCGCAGA
>JAJYSF010000343.1 GCA_021793715.1 Actinomycetes bacterium | reverse complement strand
CCGCGAGGAGTTGATCACGTCCGGTCTTGTGTCGACGAATCAGCGCGGTGGCGTCTACGACCGTTTCCGCGGGCGTCTTGTGTGGCCGATTCGCGACGTCACGGGGCAGACGATCGGCTTCGGCGCCCGCAAGCTCTTCGAGGAGGACCAGGGGCCGAAGTACCTCAACACGCCTGAGACGCCGATCTATAAGAAGAACCAGGTGCTCTACGGCCTCGACCTGGCCAAGCGTGACATCGCGCGCGGCGATCCGAAACGTGTCGTCGTGGTGGAGGGCTACACCGACGTCATGGCGTGTCACCTCGCGGGCGTGACGACGGCCGTCGCCACCTGCGGCACGGCCTTCGGCAGCGAGCACATTCGGATGCTGCGGCGTGTGATGGGAGACGACTCCGCGACAGGCGAGGTGATCTTCACCTTCGACGGCGACGAGGCCGGCCAGAAGGCGGCGCTGCGCGCGTTCGCCGACGCCGACCGTTTCTCTGCCCAGACGTTCGTGGCGGTCGCGCCGGACGGGCTCGATCCGTGCGACCTGCGTCTGCAGCGCGGCGACCAGGCGGTGCGCGGGCTGCTCGATCGTCGCGCGCCGATGTTCGAGTTCGTCATCGATCGCAAGATCTCGGACTTCCCGTTGACGAGCGTTGAGGGCCGAGTCGGGGCGCTGCGAGCCGCGGCACCGATCGTCGCGGAGATCCGAGACCGTCTGCTGCGCCCCGGATATGAGCGGGTGCTCGCACAGCGGCTCGGCATGGATCCGATGGACGTGCACCGTGAGGTCGAAGACGCCGCGCGCGGACGCCGGTCCGGTCGGGATCGAACAGCCCCGGCCTCGGCGGCACCCACCGCGGCCCCGGCCGTGACGCTCGCGGCGCTTCCCCGCACGACCGACGTCGTCGTCGAACGCGACGCACTGACGGGTGTCCTGCAGTACGGTCACCGCATCGACCCATCGCTGCTGCAACGGGCGCTCTCGCTCCCCTTCCGCACCCCGGCGCTCGACGCCGTCCGGGCCGCGATCGCGAGCGTCGATCGGACGAAGCCGGGGTGGGGGCAGGCGGCGATCGACGAACTGCCACAGGCACTGAGACAGCTCGGGGGAGAGGTGCTCATGCGCGACTTCCCCGCGCGGGACGAAGAACTCGCGGCACGGTCGGCGAACGATCTGTGTCGGCGTCTGATCATCCGCGCGCTCGACGCGCAGAAGCATGAGCTGCTCGGTGCCGTGCAACGCGTCGCGCCGGAGTCCGAAGAGGGTCGCGCCGTGCGCATGCGGCTGCGAGACCTCGATCTGGAACGGCACCGTCTCGCCGAGGACTGACCCGACACCTGCCGCGCACGCGGGTACCGCGCGTCACACGGCGTTCCCTTCCCGACAGTTCTGAGAAGATGACGTCATGCGTGTTCCCGAACTGACCGACCGCGCGTTGCACCTCGACGATCTCAGCGTCGCCCGCGGCCGCGGTTCGTCGCGGGTGCGGGCGGTCGATGGAGTGACGCTTGCCCTGCCGTTCGGTGGTGCGTTGTGCGTGTCGGGACCGACGGGCGCCGGAAAGTCTTCGCTCGGAGCCGCGCTGTCCGGCCAGTCGCGCCGTGATGTGAGCATCGTCGGCGGATCCGCTCTCGTCTGTGGGATCGACGCGCGGCGCCCCGGGCGCGCGCGGAGCGTGCTGACCTATCGGACCGGCTATCTGTCGCAGGACGACGGCCCGACCCTCGACCCCGACCGCACGGTCGGCGAGACGATCGTTCTGCCGATCGTCGCGCGCGAACCGCGCGCCGACCGCCGTCGCCTGGCCGAGCGCGTCGCACATCTCCTCGACGAGGTGCGTCTACCGCTCGGTGCCGCGGACAAGTTCCCGCACGAGCTGAGTGCCGGCATGCGCCAGCGCGTCGCACTCGCACGCGCGCTGGTGATGGATCCGCGGCTCCTGATCGCGGACGAACCACTGGCCGGAATCGACGTCGAGGTGCGCCACGTGGTGCGCGACGCGATCCTGCGCCGTCGCGAGGAGTGGGGCATGGCCGTGCTCGCGATGACCAACGACACCGGTTTCGCCGACGACATCGGTGCTGGTCGCCTCGTGCTGGATCAGGCCGTCGTCGTCGCACAGCGCGCGCCGACGGGCGAGCCGATCGTCACTCCGGGAAACGAGGGCGCACTGGCGTTCCTCGAAGCGTGAGGTCCGCGAGACCGACGCGCCCGGACCGCCGCCTGGTTTCGAGGTGGCGTCATGGATTTGATAGGCTTGTCGGGTTGCGCCACGCGCAGCACGAGATGATCCTCGGTAGCTCAATGGCAGAGCAGCCGGCTGTTAACCGGCAGGTTATTGGTTCGAGTCCAATCCGGGGAGCGAAAAGGCCCCACCGCAATGCGGTGGGGCTTTCGTCGTGACAGCGGCCGGGGCGGCGTCAGTTCCGCCCGTCGTCTCGGTCCGACCCGCCGAACTTGTCGGTGAGGTCGTCCTTCAACTCCTTGGCCCTGTCCTTGACGTCCTCGAACGCCTCCTTCGCCTCTCCCTTGGCCTGGTC
>JAJYSF010000342.1 GCA_021793715.1 Actinomycetes bacterium | reverse complement strand
CCGTTGGAACCAGCGTGTACGGATAGTTTCTACACCACTTCGGAGCGGTTCGTCGCGCGGTGTGCGCATATTCATGTCGAGCGGGTGAGCCACCGAGCGAGGTCGTGACGGAGTTCCGTGGTCGCTTCCAGCGGTACGAGGTGCCCGGCTCGTGGGAACAGACTGATGCCTGTGGTTCCGGGGAGTTTCGCTGCGAGTTGTGACGCCTGCTCAACGGGGATCCACGGGTCGAGATCGCCCCAGCCGATATGCGTGGGGCATCGCACCTCGGCGAGTCGCTCGACGAGGGGGCGGGTATGACGCGGATCCAGCTGCGCGATCTGACTGTAGAAGGCACGTTGACCAGCGCGCGACAGCCAGGGAAGGGCCAGCTTGTCGACCCAGTCAGGGGCGAGAGCGGATCGGGCCGCACCGGCGAAGTACTCGCGCACCAGCGCCGCGAACGTCGTCTCGTTCTCGGCGACCAGGCGAAAGAAGGCGGATCCCCACGGGTCGAGGGTGACGACGTCGAGCAGGTACAGCGACGCGAATTCGCTCGCTTCGAACAGGTGCGCGCCGAGGGCGACGGCGCCGCCGATATCGTGCGCGACGACGTGCGGCCGGTCAAGTCGCCAGTGATCGATCAGCGCGGCGAGGCGACGACTCTGCCGGGGGAGGTCGATCGCGACGTCAGACTCGGAGATCGACCGACCGTATCCGGGCATGTCCCAGAGGAAGACCCGGTGCGTCTCGGCGAGGAGGCGCACCAGGGGCAGCCAGGTGGCCGCCGACCACGGCGTGCCGTGGCACAACACGATGTCGCCGTCCGAGGACATGTCGTGCGCCCCCGCGCGGTACGTCACGATCTCGACGCCGTCGGCGGTGACGCGGGTCGGGCGGAGCGAGAACTCATCGGTCATGCCGTCACGCTAGATCTTCAGGTTAACCTGAAGTCAAGGAGGCGTGCGATGAGGATCGGCGAAGCGGCCACCCAGCTCGACGTGGCGACGCACGTCCTGCGGCACTGGGAGGACGAAGGCGTCGTCGTGCCGCGACGGTCCGTGTCGGGGCACCGCGAGTACGACGAGGAGCATCTCGTGCGCTGCCGCATCGTGCGGTCCTGTCAGGCAGCGGGGCTGAGCCTGGCCGAGATTCGCCGCGTTCTGCACCGTGGTGAGCCCGAGCGCCGTGCGGTGATCGACGAGCGGTTGCGTGCGGTTCGGCGGCAGCAGGCCGTGCTGGATGCCACGGAGACCTTCCTCGTGCACGTTCGCGAGTGCCGTCACGGCCTCGTCACGAGATGCGCGGACTGCTCCGCGTACGCGGCGCCTGCGTCTCCGACGCAACCCTCTCGTGTACGGACGTCGGCGCGAGTAGAGTGACACGCTCTCCCTCGGCCCACGGGCACGGGCCCCGAAAGGAAGGCGATCATGAGCAGCGAGTTTGACGTCGGCGACCACGTTGGTTGGAACTCGGAAGCCGGGGAAGTCACCGGCGTGATCGTCAAGAAACACACGCAAGACACCGAATACAAGGGGCACGTGCGTCGCTGCAGCGTGGACGATCCGCAGTACGAGATCAAAAGCGACAAGACCGAGCACGTCGCTATGCACAAGGCGACGGCGCTCCACCGGATCAGTTGACCGGGCCATCACGTGAGCGAGCGTCACGAGATCTGGACCGTCGGGCACTGGACCTCGCCGGTCCCCGACGTCCTCGAGCTGTTGGACGAGCACGAGATCGAGGTGCTCGTGGATGTGCGTGCGCACGCTGGGTCACGCCGCAGCCCGCAGTTCGGTGCGGACGTCATGTCCGACTGGCTTGGCGAGAACGGTATCGAGTACCGGCGGATCGCGAAACTCGGCGGGCGGCGCCGGCGCCAGGATGTCGACCCGTCGATCAATGCGGCGTGGCAGAACGACAGCTTCAAGAATTACGCCGACTACACGCTCACCGATGAGTACCGCGACGGGATCGAGGAGCTCACCAGCGTCGCGCGCTCCCGGTCCGTCGCGATTATGTGCGGTGAGCCGGTGCCGTGGCGCTGTCATCGCCTCCTCATCGCCAACACGCTTGCCGCGGACGGATGGACGGTCACACATCTGTTCGCGGACGGCGCCGCACGCGAGCACGTTCTCGGCCAGTGGGGCGCCACGCCGTTCGTCGCGGCCGATGGGCTCGTGACCTATCCGGATCCGTCGGACGATTGAACGCGGGGACCGGACTTCGCTGACGGGCTTGGAGAAGCCGGGCAACGCTCGCATCTCGTTGCGGACGACGCCCTCGAGCGGCTGCGTGCGCACTTCGAATGAGCGCTTCGCGAGTGCTGTACCGCCCCCTCACAGCGACAAGAGGACGGAACGGCACTCGCGTTTCGCGGAGGTCGCAAGAGGCTATGGTGCACAGAGACGTACCCGACGAAAGGAATCAGACGGTGAAGATCGGCATTATCCTCGGATCCATCCGCACGGAGCGCAAGACGGAGGCGGTTGCGCGATACGTTCATGGCCTGGCGGAGAAGCGCAGCGGCGACACCGCGTTCGAACTCATCGACCTG
>JAJYSF010000341.1 GCA_021793715.1 Actinomycetes bacterium | reverse complement strand
GGCTACTGCTGTGCGCGTTCCAGGATGAGCTCGCGCACGCGCGCGGCGTCAGCCTGGCCCTTCATCGCCTTCATCACGGCGCCGATGATGGCGCCGGCGGCCTGGACCTTGCCGCCCTTGATCTTCTCGAGCACGTCCGGCTGTGCCGTGAGCGCCTCGTCGATCGCCGCGACGAGCGCGTCGTCGTCGGAGACCACCGCGAGCCCGCGGGCGTCGACGACCTCCTGAGGTGTTCCCTCACCGGCGATCACGCCCTCGAGCACCTGGCGCGCCAGCTTGTCGGTCAGCGTTCCGGCGTCGACGAGCCCCTGCAGGGCCGCGACGTCACCGGGCGAGACGAGCTCGCCGGGCTCACGCCCCTCGGAGTTCGCGACGCGCGTGATTTCGCCGGTCCACCACTTGCGTGCCGACGACGGCGACGCGCCGGCGAGGATCGTCTGCTCGACCTCGTCGGTGAGCCCGCCGTTGGCGACGTCCTGGAACTCGAGGTCGGTGAAGCCCCATTCGGCCTTCAGTCGACGGCGCTTCGCTGCGGGTGCCTCAGGAAGCGCGGCCCGCAGCTCCTCGATGAGCTCCTCGCTCGGAACGACCGGCAGCAGGTCGGGCTCGGGGAAGTAACGATAGTCATCGGCGTCCGACTTGGGCCGGCCGGACGAAGTCTCTCCCGTGTCCTCGTGCCAGTGACGCGTCTCCTGCGTGATGGTTCCGCCTGCGTCGAGGATCGCGGCCTGGCGCCGGATCTCGTAGCGCACAGCGCGCTCGACCGAACGCATCGAGTTGACGTTCTTCGTCTCCGTGCGCGTGCCGAGCTTCGTCTCCCCGCGCGGTCGCAGCGAGACGTTCGCGTCACAGCGCACGTTGCCGCGCTCCATGCGGCCCTCGCTGATGCCGAGGGAACTGACGATGTCACGGATCGTCGCGACGTACGCCTTGGCGAGCTCCGGCGCATTCGCTTCGGCGCCGAAGATCGGATGCGTCACGATCTCCACAAGCGGCACTCCCGCGCGGTTGTAGTCGACGAGCGACGAGGACGCACCCTGGATGCGGCCGGTGGATCCGCCCACGTGCGTGAGCTTGCCCGCGTCTTCCTCCATGTGCGCGCGCTCGATCGGTACGGCGACGATCGTGCCGTCGGAGAGCTCGACCTCCACGGATCCCTCGAACGCGATCGGCTCGTGGTGCTGGCTGATCTGGTAGTTCTTGCCGAGGTCCGGATAGAAGTAGTTCTTCCGGGCGAAGCGGCTCGACGGCGCGATCGAGCAGCCGAGCGCGAGGCCGAGGCTGATCGAGTTGCGCACCGCCTGGCGGTTCACCGTGGGCATCGAACCCGGCAGGCCGAGGTCGACCGGGGCGAGCAGCGTGTTCGGCGGGGCATCGTGGAAATGTTCGTTCGCCGGATTGCCCGCAGACGAGAACATCTTCGTCTTCGTGTTCAGCTCGACGTGCACTTCGAGGCCGATGACGGGTTCGAACTTCTCGAGCGCCTCGTCGAAGTCCATCAGGTTCATCGGGACCCTCCGTTCAGTTCCGGGGCCACGAGCGGGCCTCCCCACTCGTCGATGAGAAGCGCCTCCAGGGCCGCGCCGACGCGATACAGGCGAGCATCCTCCTGCGCAGGCGCGAGAAACTGGATCCCTACGGGCAGTCCATCGTCGGCCGCGACTCCCGACGGGATCGAGATGCCGGGGACGCCGGCGAGGTTCGCCGGAATGGTCGCGAGGTCGTTCGCGTACATCGCGAGCGGATCGTCGAGCTTCTCACCCAGTTTGAACGCCGTCGTCGGCGCGGACGGCGTCGCGATCACATCGACGTCGGCGAACGCGCGCTCGAAGTCGCGCTGGATGAGCGTGCGGACCTTCTGCGCGCGCCCGTAGTACGCGTCGTAGTAACCGGCCGACAGCGCATACGTGCCGAGGATGATCCGGCGCTTCACCTCGGGGCCGAAGCCGGCCTCGCGTGTCGCAGCCATGACGTCCTCGACGGTTCCTTCGACGTCGGCGCGCAGCCCGAAGCGCACCGAGTCGAATCGCGCGAGGTTACTCGACGCCTCCGCGGGGAGGATGAGGTAGTACGCCGCGGTCGCGTACTCGAAGTGCGGGGCGCTGACCTCGACGACCTCGGCGCCGGCGGCCTCGAGTGCGGAGAGAGCCGCACGGAACGAGTCGTCGACGCCCTGCGAGAAGCCGTGCAGCTCTTTCACCAGGCCGACCTTCAGCCCCTTGAGCACCTCGCCGGTGCGTCCCTCGCGGGCGGCCTCGGCGAACGACGACCACTCGTGGCGCAGGGAGGTCGCGTCGTGCGGGTCGTGTCCGGCGATGACGTCGTGGAGCAGTCCCGCGTCGAGGACCGTGCGCGAGACGGGGCCGACCTGGTCGAGACTCGACGCGAGCGCAATCGACCCGTAGCGGCTGACGCCGCCGTACGTGGGCTTGACGCCGACGGTTCCGGTGACGTGCGCGGGCTGACGAATGGATCCGCCGGTGTCGCTGCCGAGCGCCAGGGGCGCCTCGAACGCCGCGACCGCCGCCGCGGAGCCGCC
>JAJYSF010000340.1 GCA_021793715.1 Actinomycetes bacterium | reverse complement strand
CGAGCACGTGATGTTCTACGACTGGAACGACGCGACCGGCGAAGTGCGGTGGCTCACCAGCTGGGACACCGAGCCCGCCGACATCGACCGCTTCGTCGGGGCCCTCGACCGCCTCTGCCGCTGACCTCTTCGTTGGGTCGCCAGAGAATGCAGGTGTGAGGCCCTCGACGTTGCAAACTCTGGCGACCCATGGGGTTGGGCCCGGGCTTTCACGCGCCGCCCAGGATGGGTCGCCAGAGAATGCAACGTGGGTGGCCCCACGCGTGCAAACTCTGGCGACCCTTGAAATTGGGCTGGGTCAGTGGGCGATGAGGGATCCGGCGCCGCCAGCGACGACCGGGACCTCGTAGCGGCGCGGGTTGCCGAAGCGGTGCGCCGTGATCGACACCGCCTGCTCGCGCACGAACGGCAGCATCTCGACGCGCCCCGATCCGGTGACCTCGCCGTCGTAGACGGCGACGTTCGGCTCGCCCTCGGTCGCGAGGAAGATCGGCTCCGCCGACCCGCCGATGAGACGGATCCGCGCACCGCTCCTCGCGAACGCCGCAGCGCGCGTCGCCCAGGCCGCGCCTTCCTCGACGCGGAACGCCACACCGACGTCCGCGAGGTAATCGCGCACCGCCTGCGGCACGGACAGGGCCGACGACACGTCGATCGGCGCACCGATCCGCACTCCGGCGGCGACCACGCGCACGAGCTCCTCGACGCGGGATCCCTCGTAGCGAATCGTCACGGGCGTCGGCACGTAGCGCAACACGTTCTGCTCAAGCTCGAGGCCCTGCACGTCGCGCGAGACACCGTACTCGTCGGCGAAGGCGCGGATGTCGCTCGCCAGCGCGTTCTCGAGCCACGCGTGATCGCCGTCGGGGACGGCCTTCATGGCGCGGCGCGACGCGGCGTCCGCATGTCCGCGCGCGTCCCGCCGCGACGAGGTCTGCGGCGCGTCGGTCCAGGTGCCCAGGCCGAACAGGTAGCTGGGCCCGCCCGCCTTCGTGCCGGGGCCGACCGCCGACTTCTTCCACCCGCCGAACGGCTGGCGCTCGACGATCGCGCCCGTGATGACGCGGTTGATGTACGCGTTGCCCGCCTGCACGGACCCGAGCCACTGCTGGATCTCGTCGACGTCGAGGGAGTGCAGACCGCTCGTCAGGCCGTACTCGATGTCGTTGACGATCGAGACCGCTTCCTCGAGCGTCTCGGCCGTCATGATGCCGGTGACCGGCCCGAAGTACTCGGTCAGATGGAACTCGCTGCCGCGCTCGACGTTCTCGCGGATCCCCGGCGACCACAGCGCACCCGAGTCGTCGAGCTGCTGCGGCTCGATCACCCACTTCTGCCCCGGCTCGAGCTTCGTGAGCCCGCGCAGGAGCTTGCCCTCGGCGGGGGCGATGACCGGTCCGATCCGCGCGCCCTCGTCCCACGGATAGCCGACCTCGTAGCCGTCGACCGCGTCGAGCAGCTGGCGACGGAAGCGCTCGCTCTTCGACACGGATCCGACGAGGACGACGAGCGACGCAGCCGAGCACTTCTGCCCAGCGTGCCCGAACGCGGAGTACGCGATGTCCTTTGCTGCGAGGTCGAAGTCGGCGCTCGGCGTGACGATGATGGCGTTCTTGCCGCTCGTCTCCGCGTACAGCGGCAGGTCCTGGCGGAACGAGCGGAACAGCTCGGCCGTCTCGTACGCGCCGGTGAGGATCGCCTGGTCGACGCGCTCGTCGGCGAGCAGCTGCTCGCCGAGATCGCGGCCGTCGAGACGCACGAGGCGCAGCACCTCGCGCGGCACGCCGGCGGCCCAGAGGGCCTCGGCGATGATGGCGCCGGTGCGGGCGGCCTGGCGGGCCGGCTTGAAGATCACGGCGGATCCGCTCGCGAGCGCCGCGAGCGCGCCGCCAGCCGGGATCGCGGCGGGGAAGTTCCACGGCGGGATGACGGCGGTCACCTTCGCGGGAACGTACTCGGCCCCGTCGACCTCCGCGAGCTTCTCGGCGCTCGTCGCATAGAAGTGCGCGAAGTCGATCGCCTCGCTGACCTCGGGGTCGCCCTGTTCGACGACCTTGCCGCACTCGGATCCCATGACCTCGAGCAGGTCGCCGCGACGCCGCTGCAGCTCGTCACCGGCGCGGTGCAGGATCTCGACGCGCTCGGCGAGCGGGCGCGCGCGCCACTCGTCGGCGGCAGCGAGGGCGCCGGCGATCGTCTCGTCGAGCGCCTCGGGGGACGAGAGCGTCGCCTCCTCGATCGTCGCGTTGCCGAGGTTCGACTCCTGCATGCGTGCGCGGATGTCGGCGGCCCAGTCGCGGTTCGCATCGACCGCCGGATCCGTGTCGGGGGTGTTGCGGAACTCGCCGCGGGGCCCGTCGGGCTGTGGCTCGCGGCGATCCATGACGCGGTTCGGCTCCGGCACCTCTGTCGGCATCATCTCGACAGAGGTGAGGAAGCGCTCCCGCTCACGCTGGAACAGCCGCTCGTCGCTGTCGATGTCGAACACCGCCGACATGAAGTTGTCCGAGCTCGCGCCCTCCTCGAGACGGCGAACCAGGTA
>JAJYSF010000339.1 GCA_021793715.1 Actinomycetes bacterium | reverse complement strand
ATCTTCATCAACCAGCTTCGCGAAAAGGTCGGCGTGTTCTTCGGCTCGCCCGAGACGACGGCGGGCGGTAAGGCGCTCAAGTTCTATGCGTCGGTGCGTCTCGACATCCGCAGGATCGAGACGATGAAGGAAGGCGCGGAGGCCATTGGAAACCGCACGCGCGTCAAGGTCGTCAAGAACAAGATGGCGCCGCCGTTCAAGCAGGCCGAGTTCGACATCCTGTACGGCACGGGCATCTCGCGCGAGGGGTCGCTGATCGACTTCGGCGTGGAGCACGGCATCGTCAAGAAGTCGGGCTCCTGGTACACGTATGACGGCGACCAGCTCGGCCAGGGCAAGGAGAACGCTCGCCGGTTCCTCAAGCAGAACACCGACGTGGCCCAGGAGATCGAAGACAAGATCAAGGTCAAGATCGGTCTCCTCAAGGACCCGGAGGCGGCAGCGGAGACCGACGTCCCGGTCGACGACATCGCGGCACGCCGCACGGCCTGAGCTGATCATGTCTGACCGCGACACGAACGGGGGCGAGCGCCTCGCCCCCGTCGTGCCCCTGTTCGGCGGCGTCGTGCCGGACCGGCCCGCCGCCGGCGCCGACGAGGTGCCTGAGACCGATCCGCGCGGCGCTGACGAGTGGCACACGACCTGGCGCGGTGCCGCCGCGCCCCCGGTGGTCGGCGCGGAGACATTGCCACCGGACGACGTCGAGGACGAGAGCGACGGTGCCGGTGGCGACGCCCAGGTGATCGCCGACCGGGCGACACGGCGACTCGAGCGCGCGCTCGCGGCGCGCGGCATGTCCGAGCACGAGGCACGCGATCGGCTGCGGCGCGACAACGTCGAACCGCACGCGGTCGAGGACATCATCGACCGTCTGCTGCGCGTCGGCGCGATCGATGATGATCGTCTTGCCGAGCAGCTCCTGCACGCGGCGCTCACGCGGAAGAACCAGGGGCGGCGTGCGATCGCACAGGCCCTCGCGAAACGGGGCATCGCGCGCGAATCGATCGATGCGGCGCTCGAGGAGTTGCCGGATGACGACCACGAACGCGCGCTGGAGTTCGCCCGCGGGAAGGCGCCGCAGCTGGCGCGGTTCGATCACGAGACGGCGCTGCGTCGTCTCGTGGGGCAGCTCTCGCGGCGGGGGTTCGGAGGGTCGCTCGTGATGAGTGTCGCGCGGCAGGCGCTCGACGAGGCACAGTCGGGCACGACGTCGGTGCGCTTCCGGTAGCTCCTCGCGCGCTCGCCGACAGCATTACGTAGAATTGCACGCGTTATGACCACGCCATCCAGCGCACCGACGCTCATCGACACCTCGCCCGCAGCATTCGACGAGGCGGGCCGCGCCCGCTCCTACGAGGTGCGGACGTTTGGTTGCCAGATGAACGTCCACGACTCCGAGCGTCTGTCCGGCTCCTTGGAGAGCGCCGGGTACGTGCCCGTAGGTGCGGGCGAAGACGCCGATGTCATCATCATCAATACGTGCGCTGTCCGCGAGAACGCCGCCGGAAAGCTCTACGGCACACTCGGGCATCTGAAGTCGAAGAAGGACCGTCGCGCCGGAATGCAGATCGCCGTCGGCGGCTGCCTCGCGCAGATGGACAAGGATGCGGTCTCCGAGAAGGCGCCCTGGGTCGACGTCGTTTTCGGCACGCACAATATGGGGTCACTTCCGCAGCTACTTGAACGGTCGCGGCACAACGAGCAGGCCGAGCTCGAGATCCTCGAGTCGCTCGAGGTGTTTCCCTCGACGCTTCCGACGAAGCGCGAGTCGCACTACTCGGGTTGGGTGTCGATCTCGGTCGGCTGCAACAACACCTGCACCTTCTGCATCGTGCCGAGCCTGCGTGGTAAAGAGAAGGACCGCCGCCCCGGCGACATCCTCGAGGAGATCAAGCTGCTCGTCGATGACGGCGCGATCGAAGTTACGCTCCTCGGGCAGAATGTCAATACGTACGGCGTCGAGTTCGGCGACCGCCACGCCTTCAGCAAGCTCCTCCGCGCGTGCGGCGAGATCGACGGCCTGGAGCGCGTGCGCTTCACCAGCCCACACCCGGCGGCATTCACCGACGACGTGATCGACGCGATGGCGGAGACGCCGAACGTCATGCCGCAGTTGCACATGCCACTGCAGTCGGGCAGCGACAAGGTGCTGAAGGACATGCGGCGTTCGTACCGCTCCAAGAAGTTCCTCGGCATTCTCGACCGCGTGCGTGAGCGAATGCCCGAGGCGGCGATCACGACCGACATCATCGTCGGATTCCCTGGGGAGACCGACGAGGATTTCGAGGACACGTTGCGCGTGGTCGAAGCGGCTCGCTTCGCGAGCGCCTTCACGTTCCAGTATTCGATCCGGGAAGGGACTCCGGCGGCCACGATGCCCGACCAGATCCCGAAGGACGTCGTGCAGGAGCGCTACGAGCGCCTGATGGCCCTGCAGAAGCGCATCACGCTGGAGGAGAACGAGAAGCAGCTGGGCCGCACGCTCGACCTGCTCGTCTCGACGGGCGAAGGTAAGAAGGACGCCGCAACGCACCGCCTGACGGGC
>JAJYSF010000338.1 GCA_021793715.1 Actinomycetes bacterium | reverse complement strand
CCCCCGTCCCCATCGTCGCCCGACGTTTCAGGTCACGGTCGTGCCGCTCGAACTTGATATCCACGACCTGCTGCACGCCCTCACCCAGGTCAATCACCGCCGACGCCATGAAATGGTCAGGCCCCGAACGCCCACCACTGGGTATCGCCGGGCGGGCCGCGCTCGTAGAGGCACTGAACGCCCCCAGTTGCCGGCCGGTCTCCTCCCAGATCTGGAGCGACCGCTCCCTGTATTTCGGATCCCACGAGATGATCGACTCGGGGTGACCGGCCTCAGCGACCCACGTGAGCATGGGGGACCGGGCGATCCGGCCCTCCGCCGAGACCGGGATCCGGCCGCCACCACGCGGCACAAAATTCTCATATTGGAACGAGATCGTGACGGTCCGGTTGATCGCGTCGAGGCGACGCTGCACCACATCCGCGGCGTTCAGCACGTCGGCGACGCCCGTCAGCGAGATATGCGCCGGGTACTCATCGGAGAACTCCAGGCCCGCGGCCCGGGCGTCCTCGAAACCGGACTCGATCAGCGCCTGCGATCTGTTCGTCCGCTGCGCGACCTCCGCCAGCGCCTCCTCGTACGAGTAGCCAGACGCCATCAGCTCATCGACCATCGATTTCGCGGTGACCACGAAACCCGCCCAGTCCGACTCCATACCGGCGAGCTCGAGTCCGGTCTGCGCGGCCATCCGGCCCGTCTCGGTCGACAGATCCGAGTTGACCCCCGCCAGGTCGTCGCCGAACTGTTGCCCGGCGTCCCTGGTCGCATAGAACTGGTCCTCCAACAATTGGAGGCCCTCTTCGCTGATCCCCGCTGCCTCAGCCGCAGCGAGCAGCTCCGGAGGAAGCTCACCACCGGTCGCCTGCGCCATCACCCCAGCAGCCGCAGCAGCATCGAGATACGCCTCAATGAGCGCCATCTCCGCATCCAGGGCCTCCTGCGACGCGGCCCCGTGCTCCGAAACTGCGTCGTTGTAGGCGTCCTGGGCGTCCTCATAGTCCTGGAGTGCGCGCATCGCGGCGAACACCGGGTCAACCTGGGCGCGCATCTCATCCGCGAGTTCCTGAAGCGCGGCCACCGACTCGCCGACCTTCTCCGCGAATGCGGCCTGTTCGTCGGCGGCCTGCGCGTTAACCTCAGCCTGCCGTTGGGCCTCGCCGTTGTAGTCGTCCAGCAGCGGCACGAGCAGCGCCAGCTCCTCCTCCGAGAGACCGTACATCTCCGCAACCGCCCTGAGGACCTCGTCGGCGTTCTCGCCCTCCAGCACGAGCGACGCCATCGCGTCATCGAGCGTGTTGATCGCCTCGGCGAAATCATTCGATCCGGCCACGAGTTCCGTGCCAATCGCGTTTGCCCGGCCCTGCTCATCCACCCACTCGCGAGCGAGATAGACCCCGTCCTCCTGGATCCGCAGGAACTCGCGGGCGCCCTCGGTGGCAGCGTCGAACGCTCCCCGCGAACGGGAATCCAGGTTCGACATGGCTCCGGAGATCTCGTCCGTGACGTTCAGGATCGGACGCATGTTGGCCTCGGTGATCCGGAACGTCTGGCCCAGGTCCTGGAGGTCGCGGAGGTCGTCGGCGAGGTCGTTGACGGAGATGATCGCGTCCATCGACGAGTCCGTGATCGAGGAGACCGCGGTCGCGATGTAGGCGATGCCAGCGAAAATCGTGCCGACAGGGCCGAGGCGACGCAGCGCGAGCGCGAACGCGCCGACGGCGATCGCTGCGGTCTGGATCGGTTCCGGCAGCGCGGTGAACACCTGCACCATCCCCGAGACGAGGTCCACGGCGAGCTCGACGAACGGCATGAGCGAGTTGATCGCCATGGTCAGGCCCTCAGCGATCTGGATGCCCAGGTCAGTCAGGACCGGCAGCAGCGGCGCGACGGCGGCCAGCATTTCCACGAGGGCGTCACGGAACGCGGGGGACGCAGCGGCGAGGCCGATGAGCCCTGCGGCGACGGGGTTGATGGTCGCAGCGAGGCTGCCCATGCCGATTGCCGACAGCGCCGACGCTGAACCTGCCGCGGCGGCGGCGGCGCCGAACGCGGTCAGGATCGGCGCGCCGGCAGCGAGACGGTCGAGGACCGCGACCAGGTCGATCTCCCCGATCGACTCGGTGAACCGCTGCATGGCCGCGGAGGCGGCCTGGAACGCGGGTTCGGCGCGCTGCGAGAGCACATCGACGGCGGGCCGAAGCGCGGCCTCAAACGCACGGAGCGCATCAGCGACGTCATTGGCCCACTGGACCGCCGCACCGCCCCCCTGAGGGTCGATGAACGGCTCGGCGATGACGCTGCCGATGTCGCGGGTGGCGCCAGCGATCCTGTCCAGCGCACCGACCCATGTGGTTCTGAGTCCCTCAGCGGCGCCGCCGTACCGGTCGCTCATCTGCGTTACGAGCGCGTCGATGAACTGGGTGGCGTCGACGGTACCGGCTGAGACCGAGTCGCGCAGCTGCGCGGCGGACATGCCCCACGCGTCCCCGACGAGCTCGGCGGCGTTGATACCCCGGTAGGCGAGCTCGTTGAGCTCGTCGGCGGTCACA
>JAJYSF010000337.1 GCA_021793715.1 Actinomycetes bacterium | reverse complement strand
CCGATCTGTAGCCGAGCACCGAGTAGGTGTCCGGGTCGGCGAGCGCCTGCGAGAGGAACGGCTCGGGGATCCAGACGGCGTCGGCGTTGCCGGCCTCCAACTGCGGGAGGGCGTCAGGGAACGGGATCTCGACGTACTCGACGCTGCTGGGGTCCCCGCCATCGAGCTCGACGGCCTCGTTGATCGTCAGGTCGCCCTGGGTCTTGATCGCGTTCGTCGCGACCGTCAGCCCCTCGAGGTCGCTCCACGACTCGATGCCGTCCTCGGTGCGCGTGACGACGGCGTTGATGTCGTCACCCTCCTCGAGCGAGAACGAGTAGCCGGACACGATGCGCATGTCGATGTCCTGCGTCGCGGCGGTGAGCACGGACAGCGGGTTGCCGACGCCGAAGTCGTAGGCGCCTGTGGAGACGGAGGGCAGCATGGCGGCGCCACCCTGCGCGGTCTCGACCGTGAGATCGATGCCGTGCTCCTCGAAGATCCCCTGGTCGACGCCGTACTGGACGGCCGCGGCCGGGGCGATCGTGAGAAGGCCGACGGTGATGGGGGTGAGTTCCTCTGTGCCGGCGCCGCCCTCGGCGGCACCGCCTTCGGATCCGCCGCTCGGGGATCCAGAACTGCAGGATGCGAGGAGCAGACCGGCGGCGGCGATGACGCCGACGGTGGTGATTCGGGTGCGAGTGATCATGCTCAGCAACTCCTTCGTGACTGAGGGCGCCGGGCGGCGCGGGTGCTGGGTCCGTTTAGTAGACATCACAACTATTGCGAATGTCAACGTAAGTGGCCAGGATGTTACGCAGCGCCGATAACGATTTTGGCGCGCACCTCAATGAGGAGGATCACGTGTCGAAAACTCTCCACGGCGCGGCGGCACTCGGAGCCGCTCTCGCCCTCATCCTGGGAGGCTCGGCGGCGGCCGCCGCTGCTCCCCCCGCCGCACAGGTCGATCCGGCGGCACCCGGCACCCTCACGCAGTGCGATGGGCTGGTCGACTTCTCGTTCGAGAGCACCACCATCGATGCTGCTGAGCTCGTCCCCGCGGGCGAGTTCGAGAACGCGGGGGCCGCGGTCGGCGAGCACTGCCTCGTGACCGGGCGCATGAACGAGCGCCTGAGCGACGTCGACGGGCAGACCTACGCGATCGGTTTCGAGATGCGGCTGCCGACCGACTGGGCGGGACGCTTCCTGTACCAGGCGAATGGCGGCATGGACGGCAACGTCGTGCCTGCGTTCGGAGCGATCACCGGCGGCCAGCTCGAGAACGGACTGCAGATGGGCTTTGCGGTCCTCAGCTCCGACGCGGGCCACGGGCCGGACCAGAATCCGTTGTTCGGCCTCGACCCGCAGGCGCGTCTCGACTACGGCTACCAGGCCGTCGGCACGCTGACCCCGATGGCCAAGGAACTGATCGCGGCCGCCTACGACCGCGGGCCGGACACGTCCTACATTGCGGGCGGATCCAACGGCGGCCGCCACACGATGGTCGCCGCGACACGATACGCCGACCTCTACGACGGGTTCCTGCCTGTCGCGCCCGGATTTCACCTCCCGCAGGCGGCGGTCGCGCAGATCTGGGGCGCCCAGCAGTGGAACGAGGTGGCCGAGACCGCGGGCGACCTGCGCTCGGCGCTGACCGACGCGCACCGCGAGACCATCGCGACGGCGGTGCTCGACCGCTGCGATGCCGTCGACGGGCTCGCCGACGGCATGGTGCAGGATGCGGACCGCTGCGCCGAGATCTTCGAGGCGCCGCGTGACATCCCGTCGTGCGTCGACGGCGCGACCGAGAACTGTCTCCCGGAAGAGACGATCGCGGTCCTGGATCGCGTCATGGCAGGCGCGGTCACGTCAGGTGGCGAAGCGATCTACACCTCGTTCCCGTGGGATGCGGGCATCGCGAACGATGGCTGGGCCGGGTGGAAGCTCGATGCGAGCATGATGCTCGATCCGATGGCGGTCGGCTTCGTCTTCTCGCCGCAGCCCGAATCGCCGGAGATCCTCGCCGACCTGCCCGGCTATGCGCTCGGCGTCGACATCGATGAGAAGGCCGCCGGGATCTGGGAGGAGTCCATCGCCGGCGAGAGCGCGATGGAGTTCATGACTCCCCCGGACGAGACGAACCTCGACGTGCTGCGTGACACCGGCAGCAAGATGATCGTCGTCCACGGCGCGGCGGACGGCGTGTTCAGTCCCGACGACACGGCCGCCTGGTACGACCGCGTCTCGGATGCGTACGCCGACGCGGACGACTTCGTACGCTACTTCGAAGTACCAGGCATGGCGCACGTCAGCGGCGGCGCCGCGACGGATCAGTTCGACGGACTCGGCGCGCTCATCGACTGGGTCGAGAATGGCCAGGCCCCCGATACGCTCGTCGCGTCCGCCCGCGGCGCTGGTAACCCCGGCGGCGAGAACGCCGAGGTGCCGGCCGACTGGGCCGCGGACCGCACGCGGCCGCTCTGCCCGTACCCAACCGTCGCGACCTACACCGAGGGCGACCCCGAGGTCGCGTCGAGCTTCACGTGCGCGGCGAGCGCCGAAGGAACGCCC
>JAJYSF010000336.1 GCA_021793715.1 Actinomycetes bacterium | reverse complement strand
CGCGGCCTCAAAGAGCGCCTGTGAGAAGTCCGGCGACAGCTCGGGCTGCAGCACCACCTCCACGTGGAGGATGTGGCGCAAGTAGTCGTCGTCAATCGCCTCCATGAGGCGGCCGAAGAGCTCGAAGCCCTCCCGCTGCCAGGCGACAAGCGGGTCGGTCTGAGCCAGACCGCGCAG
This sequence comes from Actinomycetes bacterium, assembly GCA_021793715.1. The sequence goes on along the minus strand of JAJYSF010000336.1, from coordinate 2,381 downwards.
GTGGATGCCCTCGCGCAGATGGTCCATCTCCGAGAGGTGCTGGCGCCAGCGCTGATCGATGATCTGCAGCATCACCTGCCGCTCGACCTGGCGGGCGAGCTCGGCGCCGCCGGCGAAGTTGCGCTCGCGCTCTTCGAAGAACTCGACCGCCTCGGCGACGACCGACTCGCGCAGCTGTTCGAAGGTCTCCGCCTGCTCGAGGTCTTCGAGCGAGAACTGCGTCGGGTAGTACAAGGTGAGCTCTTGCAGTAGCCGCTCGAGGTCCCACTCTTCGGCGTACTCGCCGGGGCAGGTGTCGTTGATCACCCGATCGACGGTCTCCTCGAGCAGCTCGAGCGTCCGCTCCCGCAGATCGTCGCCGTCGATGACCTGCATCCGACGCTCGTAGATGACCTTGCGCTGCTCGTTCATCACCTCGTCGTACTTGAGGACGTCCTTTCGCACCTCGGCGTTCTTCGCCTCGACGGTGTTCTGCGCGCGCTCGATGGCCCGAGTGACCATCTTCGCCTCGATCGGTACATCCTCGGGCAGGGCGCGGTCCATCACCCAGCTCATCGCGCCGGTGGCAAAGATCCGCATCAGCTCGTCCTCGAGGGAGAGGTAGAAGCGACTCTCGCCGAGGTCGCCCTGGCGGCCGGCACGGCCACGCAGCTGGTTGTCGATGCGCCGGCTCTCGTGGCGCTCCGAGCCGAGGACGTACAGGCCGCCAAGCTCGCGCACTTCCTCAGCCTCAGCCGCACACTCGCTGGCGAACTTGGCGAGAGCGGTCTCGTAACGAGCAGCCCACTCCTCGGTGCCAGGTTGGAGGCCCTCGGCGACGAGCGCCTCGTTCGCGAGCCCCTCGGAGTTCCCCCCGAGCAGGATGTCGACGCCTCGACCGGCCATGTTCGTCGAGACGGTGACGGCGTGCAGCCGGCCGGCCTGCGCGACGATCGCCGCCTCCCGGGCGTGCTGCTTGGCGTTCAAGACATTGTGGGGGATCCCCCGCTTCTCGAGCAGCCGCGCCAGGTGCTCGGACTTCTCAACCGACGCGGTGCCGACGAGGACCGGCTGGCCGGTCTCGTAGCGCTCAGCGATGTCGTCGACCACCGCCTTGAACTTGCTCTCCTCGGTCTTGAAGATGACGTCGGCCTGGTCGTTGCGGACCATCGGCCGGTTCGTCGGGATCGGGACGACCTGCAGGCCGTAGGTCGAAGCGAACTCCGCGGCCTCGGTCTCCGCGGTGCCGGTCATGCCCGCGAGCTTCTCGTACATGCGGAAGTAGTTCTGCAGCGTGACGGTTGCCCAGGTGTGGTTCTCTTCCTTGATCCGCACGCGCTCTTTCGCCTCGACGGCCTGGTGGAGACCGTCGGACCAGCGCCGCCCCTCGAGGACGCGACCGGTGAACTCGTCGACGATGTTGATCTCGCCACCAGCGACGATGTAGTCCTTGTCCCGCCGGTACAGCTCCTTGGCCTCGAGCGCCTTGCCGAGCTGGTGCACGTAGTTCACCGCCACCGCGTCGTAGAGGTTCTCGACGCCGATCATCTTCTCGACCTTGGCGATGCCCTCCTCGGTCGGGATCACGGTCCGCTTTTCCTCGTCGACCTCATAATCCTCGTCGCGCTTCAAGGTGCGCACGACGGAGGCGAACTGGTAGTACAAGCGCGTCGAGTCGTCGCTCGGGCCCGAGATGATGAGTGGGGTCCGGGCCTCGTCGATCAGGATCGAGTCGACCTCGTCGATGATCGCGAAGTGGTGCTTACGCTGGGACATCTGCTCACGCTCGACCGCCATGTTGTCGCGCAGGTAGTCGAAGCCGAACTCGGTGTTGGTGCCGTAGGTGATGTCCGCGGCGTACGCCGCCTGCTTGGCGGCGAAATCGGTGACCTCGGGAACCACGAGGCCGATCGACAGGCCGAGAAAGCGGTGAATCTGGCCCATCCACTCGGCGTCGCGGCGCGCCAGGTAGTCGTTGACCGTGACGATGTGCACGCCCTTGGCGGTGAGCGCATTGAGGTAGGTCGGCAAGGTCGCGACGAGCGTCTTGCCCTCACCGGTCTTCATCTCGGCGATCCAACCGAAGTGCAGGGCCATGCCCCCCATCAGCTGGACATCAAAGTGTCGCTGGCCAATCGTGCGGTTGGCCCCCTCGCGCACGACGGCGAACGCCTCGACCAAAAGGTCGTTGAGGTCTTCCCCCTGCTCGAGCCGCTCGCGAAACGCGACGGTCATGTGCACGAGCTCGTCATCGCTCATCGCCGCAACCTCTGGCTCGAGGGCGTTGATCAGCGGTACGACACTCTGCAGACTTCGAAGCTTCTTGCCCTCGCCGGCGCGAAGAGCCTTCGCGAACACACTCACGACATCAAAGTCTAGGCGCCGGGGGTCCCGCCCCCGGA
>JAJYSF010000335.1 GCA_021793715.1 Actinomycetes bacterium | reverse complement strand
GTACGGCTGGGCACCGGTATCTCCCGAGCAGACTGCGGAGCTGCAGCAGTACCTCGAAGACAATGGCTGGCTTCGCGAGGAGGACGGCGACGTCGTCTACCTGACCGAGGATCCGGACGTCGTCGGGTACCTCGAAGAGGGCGAGTACGGCATGACGTACCAGTTCGCCTCGGGCTGGGTCGCGCTCGCCGACACGAAGGAATCTCTCGACCTGATCACGTGGCGCGGCTGAGGCGCATCGCCACAGCGTGAACTCACACCTGGTGGAGCTGGGGGGAATCGAACCCCCGTCCAGCGCTGGGTCACTGGGGTTTCTCCGGGCGCAGTCTGTGGAGGCGTTCTCATCGGCTCCGATCTTTAGCACAGACACATAGATCGACGAGCCCAGTCGAGGAAGAGTCCCACGACGCGTCTCGACGCCACGTCGCAGCAAGATCCCTAGATGACGCCAGGATCCGTGTCGGGATCAGCCACGGTCTGACGGACTATCGGGCTCGCTTATGCAGCGAGGGCGAAGTCAGTGCGCTTAGAGTTGGCACTTATTGATTCGCAGGGGGCGTTAACGAGATAACCCTGCATCCTCGGCCCGCTTCTCGCAGATCAGCAGACGCTGTCGAAACCGATCAGCCCCGTGATCCTTCATCTGAAGGGGTGGTGAGTTCACGCTGTGGAGTTACCATCGTGCTTTCACACGAACGAGTCGGGAAGAATCCCGAGCACTTCAGTCTACCGCATGGGCGTGGTCCTCGGGCGGCCCGACGGCGTCGTCCTGGCCCGGCTCGATGACGACGAACTGCCCCATCATGCCTTCGTCTTCGTGCAGCAGCATGTGGCAGTGGTACATGTACGGCATCTCTGGGTCCGCATAGTCCTCGAAACGCATGAGGAGTCGATATCGGCGGTTCGGTTCGAGGTAGATCGTGTCCTTCCGTCCGGCGAGTTCTGGCGGCGGATCCTCGTCGTCGATCGTGAGCACACGGAACTGCACGTCGTGGATATGGAAGCTGTGCGGGATCGCTTGAGTACTGCGCACCTCCCAGATCTCCGTGTCACCGACATGCACGACCTCGTCGATGCGTGACATATCCATACGCTCGCCGTTGATCTGCCGCGTGTTCAGCACGAACTCGCGCGTGTTCACGGCGTCGGCTTCCGCAACAGCGTCGTGATCGGCGTGCACGGATCGCGGCCACGACGGATCCGGGGTCGGCGCGAGCTCGTCGGCGGCCCGGAACTCGAGAACGTCGAAATCGTCGTTGCCGCCGGCGGTCGCCGGAATCAGGATCCCGCCGAGGTCAACAGATTCCGAACGCAGGCGCACGGACTCCCCCGGTTCGAATGGCACCACGACCTCTGCGCGCTCGCCCGGAGCCAGGCGGATTCGTTCGAGGTCGACCGGAGCGTCGATCAGCCCGCCGCCGGTGGCGACAAGGGTCATCTCGCGATCCGGGAACGCGAAAGCGTAGGTGCGGGCGGTCGAGCCATTGAGCAGGCGAAGCCGCACGCGGTCCGTGGTCACCTGCTGATACGCGCCGACCGTACCGTTGACCATGATCGTGTCACCGAGAGTTCCCGGTTCGGAACCATCCGCGCTCAGTTCGAACTGGTCGTCGTCATCGAACTGCCTGTCCTGCACGATGAGGGGAAGATCGTCGACGCCGTAGTCGGCGGGCAGATCGGCCGCCGCGCTCGCGTCGTCGTCGAGAAGGAACATTCCGGCCAGGCCGCGATAGACATGTTCCTCTGTGGCGCCGTGAGGATGCGGGTGGTACCAGAGGCTCGCGGCCGGTTGGTCGACGGTCCACGTCGGACGCCACGTCTGCCCGGGCTCGATCTCCTGATGCGGCCCGCCATCCATTTCGGCGGGCAGGTGCATGCCATGCCAGTGCACGCTCGTATTCTCGTCCAGCGTGTTGTCGATCTCGAACGCGACCGTCTCGCCACGCTTCGCCCTCAGCGTGGGGCCGAGGAAATCGTCGTCGAAACCCCACGTCCCGGTAGCCGTGTCGCGTCCAGGGAACGCCGTCTCGCCCGCGCGTGCCGTGAGTTCGAACGTGCGCACGCCGTTCTCCAGCGTCGAGGGTGCCAGCTCGGGGATCCGCAGCTCCTGCTCGAATGCTACGGTGCGTACTGCGCTCGTCGACATGCCGCACGCGGCGAGCGACGAGGCGACGACGAGCGCAACGCTCCCGGCGGCGAGCGCGCGCCTCATCGGCTCGCCCCCGTCCGTCCGATCATCGCCTGAATCGCGAGTGCGACGAGGCCGGCCATCGCGCCCCAGAAGGCGTCGACGCCGAGCGACATGGCATAGGCCCAGATCGGTCGCGTCGCGCCTCCGACGATCGCCGACACGATGAGGGTGATCACGCCGTGGCCGACCCCCGTGAGGGTGAGGACAGCGACGGGGTTCGGCACGCGCGCGAAACCGACCACGCCGATCCACACAGCGGCGATGATCACGATGAGAAGGATGGCGCGTGGCGCGCCGCCGGAGAACCCGAACAGGCTCGTCAGCGGCCACAGCAACGCAAGGGACGACAGGCCGACGATGAGAAGCCAGGGCAGGCC
>JAJYSF010000334.1 GCA_021793715.1 Actinomycetes bacterium | reverse complement strand
CCTCGATGAAACGAGCGGGGATGGGCCCGCGGTGCGTGTCGAATCGGCGCTGGTCCCCACCGCCTGACCCCGCACAGCGCGCGGTCAAGCACGGGCGATAGGATGGACTGCCCTGGTTTCGGGGCGACTCCCAACGACCCAGAAGGATCCCTTCATGGCGCTTGCCCACCGCTCCGATCTCCGTAACGTCGCCATCGTCGCGCACGTGGACCACGGCAAGACGACGCTCGTCGACGCGATGCTGCGGCAGACCGGCTCCTTCGGCGACCACGAGCACGTCGATGAGCGTGCCATGGACTCGGGCGACCTGGAGCGTGAGAAGGGCATCACGATCCTCGCCAAGAACACGGCGATCACCTACAACGGCGAGCACACCGATTCGCCCATCACGATCAACGTGATCGACACCCCGGGCCACGCCGACTTCGGCGGCGAGGTCGAGCGCGGCCTGTCCATGGTCCACGGCGTCGTGCTCCTCGTCGACTCCTCCGAGGGCCCGCTGCCGCAGACGCGCTTCGTGCTGCGCAAGGCACTTGAGGCGAAGCTCCCGGTCATCCTCGTGATCAACAAGACCGACCGCCCCGATGCGCGTATCGCGGCGGTCGAATCCGAAGCGCAGGACCTTCTCCTCGGCCTCGCGGGCGACCTCGCCGACGACGTGCCCGACCTCGACGTCGACGCGCTGCTCGACGTGCCCGTCGTCTACGCGTCAGGTCGCTCCGGCCTCGCGAGCGCGACCCAGCCCGCTGACGGATCCCTGCCCGACAGCGAGAACCTCGAGCCGCTGTTCGAGGCGATCCTGAAGCACGTTCCCGCTCCCACCTATGACGATGAGGCGCCGCTGCAGGCATGGGTGACGAACCTCGACTCGTCGGCGTTCCTCGGTCGTCTCGCGCTGCTGCGCGTGTTCAACGGCACGCTCAAGAAGGGCCAGACGGTCGCGTGGGTGCGCAGCGACGGATCCACGCAGAACGCCCGCATCACCGAGCTGATGATGACCAAGGCGCTCGAGCGCTACCCGGCCGAGGAGGCCGGCCCGGGCGACATCGCCGTGATCGCCGGCTTCGACGACATCTCGATCGGGGAGACGATCGCCGACCCGCACGACGTTCGGCCGCTGCCGCAGATCTCGATCGACGAGCCGAGCATCTCGATGACGATCGGGACGAACACCTCGCCGCTCGTCGGCAAGGTGAAGGGCCACAAGCTGACCGCGCGCATGGTGAAGGACCGCCTCGACCGCGAGCTCATCGGAAACATGTCGATTCGCGTCGTCGACATCGGTCAGCCCGACGCGTGGGAGGTGCAGGGTCGCGGTGAGCTTCAGCTCGCGATCCTCGTGGAGAACATGCGCCGGGAGGGCTTCGAGCTCACGGTCGGAAAGCCGCAGGTCGTCACGCGTAAGGACGACGACGGCGCGGTCATCGAGCCGTACGAGAGCCTGACGATCGACGCGCCGGAGGAGTACCTCGGCGCGATCACGCAGCTGCTCGCCGGACGCAAGGGCCGTATGGAGACGATGGTCAACCACGGCACCGGGTGGATCCGCATGGAGTTCATCATCCCGAGCCGCGGGCTCATCGGCTTCCGCACGAACTTCCTCACGATCACGCGCGGCACCGGCATCGCGAACGCGATCTCGCACGGCTACGGCCCGTGGGCGGGCGGGATCTCTCCGCGCGCACAGGGATCCATCGTGGCCGACCGCGCCGGCGTCGTCACGCCGTTCGCGATGATCGCTCTCCAGGAGCGGATGACGTTCTTCGTCGGCCCGACCGAAGAGGTCTACGAGGGCATGGTGCTTGGCGAGAACTCGCGCGCCGACGACATGGACGTGAACATCACCAAAGAGAAGAAGCTCACCAACATGCGCTCCGCGAACGCCGACTCGTTCGAGTCGATGACGCCGCCGCGCCGGTTGTCGCTCGAGGAATCTCTCGAGTTCGCGGCCGACGACGAGTGCGTCGAGGTGACCCCCGAGACCGTGCGGATCCGCAAGGTCATCCTCGACCAGGTGCAGCGGGGCCGGGAGACCGCCCGCCGGAAGCGCCAGGACTGACGTCATGGCCTGGCCGACGCGGATCATCTCGTGGCTCTTCGCCGCGCTCGCGGGAGCCGTCTTCGGCGTCGCCGGGACGATCTCGCACCCGATCGCGATCGGGTGGTTTCCGGTCGGTTTGGTGGTCGCGTCGGTCGGCTGTCTCGCGCTGATGATCGCCGTCCGCCTGCTGATCGAGGACCGCGCGAGCGTTCTCGCCTGCGGCGCCGGCATGATCGGCGCACTCATCGTGTTCTCGGGTCGCGGTCCGGGCGGATCCGTCGTCGTGGCGCAGGCCGCCCCCGGCGAGTTCCCGTATGGCGTCACCTGGATGATCGTGCTGACGGGCATTGTGCTCATCGTCGCAGCGTGGCCTCGGCTGCGCAGCGGTAATGCGCCGACACAGTAGGCCCCTCTGTCGAGGCCGCGTCCAGTAGTCACGGCTAGGATTGAGGGCGTGACTTACGTAATCGCCTTGCCTTGTGTGGACCTGAAAGACCGCGCATGCATCGACGAATGTCCCGTCGACTGCATCTACGAGGG